>CAZMDX010000317.1:0-1856 GCA_964564805.1 uncultured Pseudoalteromonas sp.
GATCTCCCGAGTTGTGCATAAAAGACATCACCACATGCACAAGGTCCATGACTGCGAAGCGCCAACCCATCTCGAGCACGGCCGTTTAAGGCATTCATTTATTGGTTGTATTGCCTTCCTCTTCACCCAACAAGGTCAGCACGCTTAAGTTTGGATTTCGCAGCTCAATACTCGGCCCATGGTTTCCCCTGTCAACGCTTAACTCGACACCTTACGATGCAAAGCCCATGACTCGGGGTCTTGGCGTTGTGCTTACCTTACCAATTAGAGGACTTACATCCGGGGCGGCCGCCGCTCCGATTTTCTACCGATTTATCTCGGCGCACTGGGTGGCTTATTTAAGTTCTTGTCAGGTTGTTCAACTGGGCGAAGCCGTGCTTCTAGAGAATCCAGTTGAACCTTGCTTAATTTACAAAATAAAAGTATCTAGGGTCAGAGTAAACTTTAGCTATTAACCTTGGAAGGTAAGCTCTTTTTTATTGTTTTGTTAACAAGTAACTATCCGATTTAAAATATAAAATCAGAACACTCTAGTAAGTTTACTCTTACCCTAGATACTTTTAAGGGCATTGACAGATGGTTAGGGTTCGGCTGCGGTATCATACAGGGACTTATCAGAGACCATCCAACCATCTGAATTATTTAAAAACCCCCCCATCAAAAAAATAGCACATTAATTATGATGGATGTCTTCTTTAGGTTAGGCTTTGGGTGTCTTCTTTAGGTTAGGCTATGATCATGTTTAATCAGGTCTTTTTTGGGCTTAAATACGTATCTTTTGAATTGAGCCAGCAGGTGTATTCACAAATAGCACGAGTATCACCCGATGAGTAAATACCGTTTAAAATTAGACCACGTGGTGGTGGTGGTGCCTTCACTCAAAGTCGCAATCGAACAATATAGGTCACTTGGTTTTACACTGAGCCTTGGTGGCGATAACGGGCCAACGCATAATGCCTTGATAGCGTTTCAGGATGGCTCTTACATTGAACTGATCAGCTTGCGCTATAGTCTGCTAAGAGTTATTTTCAAGGTTTTTTACCAAACCAAACTGATCACTCTTTTTAAACCATTTACTAGCCACCTCCGTTTCAGATTTATGTGTTGGATAGGCGGGCCAGATGGCATCAGAGATTGGTGCATTAAACAAATTCGATTAGAACCACTTGCCAATGCTTTGAATAGCAAAAAAGTTAGTATGAGTAGAATAGAAAAGTTTACTCGCAGCAAGCCAAATCTAGAAATAGCTGAATGGTTGTTGGTAGCACCGAAAGATCGGCTTTTGCCCTTTTTTATTGAAGATATTAGCCATATTGATGTTCGTATTCCTAGCGGTAATTCCGCTCGTCATAGCAACGGCTGCAAAGGGATATCCTCGCTATTGCTTGATCAAAGGAGGTATTCTTCTATACAGGGTCAATTAGCAATTTTGTCTCAGCAAGGCGCTGTTGCATACGATGACTCGGATCATATAGAAATAAAATTTGTGTCTAAACAAGCCGGTCAAATTTTTCTTGAACTGGTTGGTATTGGAAACACCAAAGTAGTTCTAACAATGCCAAGCCAGGAAACGCCTAGGCTTTTAATTAGCCCGCAATGAACCTGCGGAGTCAAGTTCTTTGAAAAAATATCTGCGGAGTCATGTTCTTTGATTTTCTTTGTCGGCAAAGTCGATGATACTGCCCTCCCCTCGACTCAAAGCTTGCCAATTATTTTGTGAATTCAGTAGGGCAATTTGCAGGGACGCCATAATTAACAGTACAGCTATATTAATTGCTAGCATAGACAAAAAAATCGGTTGCCATAAAACTGATTTAACTAATCACTCCGGTAGTTGTTTGTTAATTCTAGTTACT
>CAZMDX010000318.1:0-3610 GCA_964564805.1 uncultured Pseudoalteromonas sp.
CTGCGCAACCACTCGACTCATACAATCGACGCGGATCAGCATTGAAACGGCTTGGTGTGTTGGCGTCTACATCTTTAATTCTCTCTTGGTATTGACGGTCACTAGCTTGTCGTTGTCCCTGTTCAAGATGATCTGTATTAAAGTTACCTTGTTGCAAATTACGAATAATATCATCAGCAGTATCACCCAAATAGATACCTAGATGATTGACTAACACAAGCTCACCGTGCTGGTTAATTTGTGCATAAATCGACAGTTCTGTATAGGCGGGGCCCCTTTTAACAAGTGCACCACCAGAATTATTAGCAATCCCACCAACCACAGTCGCACCAAGCGTGGATGAACCAATAACAGAATGGGGAGAACGATGAATAGGTTTGAGCAATTCTTCTAATTTATGCAACGTTGCACCCGGCATACTTATGACTTGAAGTCCGTTATTGATTAGCTTTAAATCACTCAGGCTTAAGGTATTGATCACTACAACGAGCCTTTCATAATCATTTTTATTGGGAGTTGATCCCTCTGTTAATCCAGTATTAGCCGCCTGCATCACAACAATGATATTGTTAGTAACGGTAATTTTAATACATTCCCATAACTGTTCGAGAGTTTGTGGAAAAATGACTGCAAGTGCGGCCCCTTCTCCCGAGCGCCAGCCTTTTCGAAAGTGTTCGTTTTTACGAGGATCTGCAATGATATTTGCCACACCAAGCACTTTTTCAAATTCATTTAATATGTGAAGACTGATATCTAAAAGTGATATTTTTCTAGGTTGAAAAATACCCGTCGCTACTTTAATGTCAAACTCAGAGCTAGGTTTACCGGATTTTTTCCCACCGTTATGTGCACTGTTTCTATTATTGTTGGTACCAACTAGTTGCGTCGAGTCATCAATTTCTTCTTGGTGGTTAATGTTTGATGATGGATTTACGGTTGTCATTATTATCCTACTCGTTTGTTGCAGCGCTAATATATTATTTGAATTCATTATTGACAGACTGACCCAAAAAACAGAATTTACTGAAATGTTTTTTGTTCTTTTACTTACGATTCGATGGTCAAGTTTTTATGCAAAGTAGAGTTGTTTTTTACAAGTAAATACTAACAATCGTGATACCACTATTATCCCTATTTGGGCATTGGGTACTTTGCCGACAGTCATAAAAATACCTTTGATTAATTTAGGGAAGGTTTCTGAGTCACTCGACTGAAAAGTGTTTTGCGTTGCTGATGACGAAGCACTTCTTGCTCTATTATATTTTGTGCGTCGACATCACCCAAAGGTACTTCAGCTTCACGCAAGAGGCAGCCATCGGCTATCAGTGACAAATATCGAGAACAACACACTCTTAAAAAAGAAGTGAAATTCCCAATATCATGATCTGCATCTAGCGACTCAAGGTATAGCTTAGTAATGGCTTGATTGACCGTCATTTGATCACGAAATGACAATTCTTCCAATATATCCCAAAAAAATGCCTCTAAACGAATAGATGTCACCACGCCTTGAATTCGGAGTGACTTGGTTATACTGCCCCATAAATTGCTGTCGGCATTGATAAAAAGTTGGCACATAATTTTCTCTTGATACAGACCGTAGCTATAACAATGCCACAAATTGAATCAACATGGCAGGATGAGCTGGCCATGCAGGTGCTGTCACAAACTGTCCATCTGTGACAGCGCCATCCATCGGCAAATCGATGTACTCGGCTCCTGCCATTTCCACTTCTGGTTGGCAAGCTGGATAAGCTGATATCTTTCTGCCTTTTATTACGCCAGCAGCCGTTAGTAATTGTGGTCCATGGCAGACAGATGCGATGGGTTTACCACTGCTTGCAAAGTGTTGGATCATTTTAATCACTTCAGCATTTAAACGTAAATACTCAGGTGATCGTCCACCTGGTAAATACAACGCATCGTAATCTGTAACATCAATATCTGCAAAAGACGCATTGAGAGCAAAGTTATGGCCACGTTTTTCAGTATACGTTTGGGCGCTTTCAAAATCGTGTATCGAGGTAGCAATCATCTCTCCAGATATTTTATCTGGGCATACTGCAGCAACTTCGTGTCCCATCGCCATCAGCGCTTGGAAAGGAACCATATTTTCATAGTCTTCAACAAAATCACCGGTAATCATAAGTACTTTAGCCATTTTCTTTCCTCTAATTCATTAAATGTAATCACGGTAAAGTCAAACCATTAGTTACAGATTTGCTTTACCTCGAACGAAGATGAGTAGAGCATGAATAAAGAACGACGAGGTAATATAGTAATACTACATATGAATTTTATATTTTCCGTTGCATGCAATAAACATTGGGCTTAATGGTGTAATCAATCGTGCAGTGCACGGTGATTTCTATTCCACCTCGAGAAGCATCACAATGACCAGGTTGATGTAGCCAAAACCGTTTATTTTTGAATATTTAAATTACGAATTTCTTGTTCTGTTTGCCTCACCAACTGTTCCATGGTTTTGCCGTGGGCTTGTGGTCGTTTAGTGTCTGGATCCACTCGCACAAATACAATATCATCGGCAAAGCAAATGGTTTTTTTAGTGGCTTTGTTACGTACCAAGCAAGACACTGTAATAGAAGAACGACCGACTTTTTTAGTTTCTAGACCAAATTCCACCACGTCACCCTGAACAGCAGGAGACTCGAAGCTAATTTCACCAATATGCTTAGTCACCAAATAATTAGTTTCTAACTGACATATTGCATAAATTGCAGCTTCTTCGTCAATCCATTCTAAAGCGCGGCCACCAAACAATGCATTGGCATAATTTAAATCATTGGGCATAACCAATCGGCGGGATAAAAAGCGCATTTGTATTCCTTAGTAAGTTTCATCGACTTAGACATTATATTACGTAAACCCATCGCCTGAGAATTATTGCTTCAATCTAAGATAGTTCAATGGCTATATGATCGTTTTAGTAAAACGCAAATATCAGTATGTTATTCAATAATTTTTGATTGTCGCAGCTTGTTAATGCCGTCGGTATCAAATCCAAGCAGTTCAATCAACACATCGTCAGTATGTTCACCAAGATTAGGCGGAGCATGATGATAAACGATAGGTGTGCGAGAAAAGTTGATAGGGTTTTTTACTGTTGGCATTTTACCATTTTCGGGGTGGGTGAGCTCACCTAACATATTGCGATGTGTTATTTGTGGGTTTTCGAAAACTTGGGCAATGTCATTGATTGGTCCACATGGCACACCTTTTAACTCTAATTGTTGTAACCAAAACTCGCTGTTTTTTGCTTCGATGATGTTTGTTAATCGTTCCACTACAATTTCTCTGTTGTGAACCCTTGCTTGATTGGTTGCAAAACATGGGTCATGGATCAACGTTTGGCAATTTGCTACCTCACAAAAATCTGCAAATTGTGAGTCGTTGCCTATGGTTAAAATAACGAAGCCGTCGGCGGTTTGAAAGGTTTGATAAGGCACAATGTTGGGGTGGGCATTGCCCATACGTTTTGGGGTGTCTTGGCTGACTAAATAGTTCATGCCTTGATTAGCTAAACAGGCCACTTGTACATCGAGTAAAGCAAGGTCGATATGTTGGCCTAATCCTGATTTTTCACGCTCTA
>CAZMDX010000319.1:0-8807 GCA_964564805.1 uncultured Pseudoalteromonas sp.
GCTGGTGGGTGGGTGGAATGCCTACAAAAACATGTCTCGTTTTGAAGACCCCGAGTTCACTATTAGAACGGCGGTTATTATCACCCAATATCCAGGTGCTACCCCTACAGAAGTGGCAAATGAGATCACTGAACCACTAGAGTCTGCGATACAACAAATGCAAGAAGTGGAAAGTTTGAAGTCTACGTCATCTGCGGGTTTATCTAGAATTAATGTTGAAATAAAATATGAGTTTTCACCTTCTAAGGCTGCATTACAGGCTATCTGGTCAAAACTTCGTAACAAGGTGAATGATGCGCAATCTGCATTGCCACCAGGTGCTATTGCATCAATCGTAAATGACGATTTTGGCGATGTTTATGGCGTGTATTTTCTTTTAACAGGTGATGGTTATACCTATAAAGAACTTGAAGATTATGCCAAAAAATTACGTACAGATGTACTAAGCGTTGAGGGTGTGGCAAAAGTATCGTTATCAGGCCTGCAAAAAGAGGCAATCTACGTTGAAGTGTCTCGTGAACGTGCAGCTGCTTTAGGCCAATCAATTAATAATATCTACCAGCAGCTTGAAAAACAAAATGCGGTCAGTCCGGCGGGTAATGTTCTGGCTGGAAATCGTCGTTTGATCATTCAGCCTTCAGGCTCAATCGATTCAGTGGAAGAAATTAAAAGCATGGTGGTGGCTACAGATAATGAAGGCACACTCGTTTATTTAAGAGATATCGCCACTGTTGAAAGAGCCTATAAAACACCACTTACTGATGAGATACGCTACAACGGTGAGCCCGCTATAGGTTTTGGTATTTCTAATGTCACAGGCGCTAATGTGGTGAAAATGGGCAATGCAATTGATACAAAAATTACCAGCGTTGAAAATCAACGGCCTATTGGAATAGAAATCCATGAGTATTATCACCAAGGTAAAATTACTAATGACGCAGTCCAAAGCTTTGTATTAAATGTTGTCGCGGCACTCGCCATAGTGCTTGTCACCTTGTTTTTCTTCATGGGAATAAAGTCGTCCATTATTATTGGAGCGACGTTGATTATTACTATTGCCGCGACACTTGCCACCATGTACCTATTGAACATTCCCATGCATCGAATTTCATTAGGCGCATTGATTATTGCGCTTGGAATGTTAGTAGATAACGCCATTGTGGTCACAGATGGCATACTCGTTGGTACACAACGCGGTGAGAGAAAGCTCGATATCGTCAAGAAAATTATTAGTCGATCAATTTGGCCTTTATTGGGCGGAACACTGGTAGGAATACTCGCTTTTGCACCTATTGGTTTGGCGCCTGGTTCTACTGCGGAATATACGGGACATCTATTTTGGGTGGTGATGATTTCACTTATGTATAGTTGGATATTCGCCGTTACAATTGTACCTTTTCTCGCTGATCTTATGTTTAAAGAAGTTCCTGCAACCACACAGGAACCGAAAGACGGCAAATTCATGGCCGCTTACAAAGACTTCATGCGAAAAGTCTTAAAAATACGTTGGGTGCCAATTGGCTCAACTGTGATTTTGTTTGTGGTTTCTGTGTGGGGTTTTCAATTTGTGAAGTCTGGTTTTTTTCCAACCTCTACCACGCCGCAAGTAGTGGTGGATTATTGGTTGCCTGAAGGCACTGACATTACTCAGACAAAAGCTGATATGTTAAGAATTGAAGCTGAGCTTCTCACCTATTCAGGTATTGAAAATGTTCAAACGCTGATAGGTAAAGGAACGTTGCGTTACATGTTGGTATACTCTGCACAAAGTGGGAACTCTGCTTACGGACAATTCTTACTCAAAGTAAATAATTACGACGACATTCCAGGTATTATTCCTAAAGTTCAGGCATATATAGATTCAGGCTACCCGAATGCACAAGCCAAGGTATGGCAATTTGAATTAGGGCCAGGTGGTGGTTCGAAAATTGAAGCTGAATTCAGTGGACCTGATCCAGCTGTATTGAGGCGCTTAGCTGACGAAGCAAAAGCTATTATGACGTCAGACGGTGGTGCAATATCGATTAAAGACGATTGGCGACAGCCTGTTAGCATCATTGAGCCTGTTTATTCTTCAAACAAAGGACGACGTTTAGGCATATCACGTCAAGACCTTTCAAGAGCATTGTTAACTAATTTTTCTGGTCGAACTGTGGGGGTTTATAGGGAAGGCGACACACTTATTCCGATCATAGCTCGTGCGCCAGAATCAGAACGTTTAGATGCAGAATCAATTGGTCAAATTCAAATTATCAGTCCGGTGACAGGTGCTGCTGTGCCTCTAGAACAGGTGGTAGACAGTATTGATATGGCATGGCGCAATTCTCTGTTACTAAGAGAAGATAGAGTTTGGAAAATCAAAGCACAGTCTGACCCTGTTGCTGGAGACTTAGCTTCGGATCTGCAGGGTCGTGTAAGTCCACAAATTAATGCGATTGATCTACCACCTGGCGTAAAACTTGAGTGGGGTGGAGAACTTGGTAACAGTACTGAAGCCAAAGGTGATTTAGCTAGTACTATCCCTATGGGTCTATTGGCGATGGTATTAGTTGTGGTGGTTTTATTTAATGGATTGAGACAACCACTAGTTATTTGGTTAGTTGTGCCACTTGCTTTGATTGGTGTTGTGCTTGGACTTGTAGTAACAGGCACACCGATGGAATTTATGGCTATCCTTGGGCTTCTTTCCTTGTCTGGACTACTCATAAAGAATGCCATCGTACTAGTTGACCAAATGGATATCGAAATAGCTGATGGCAAAGCACGATTTGACGCTGTCGTGGATTCTGCTGCAAGTAGAGTTCGCCCGGTTATGATGGGAGCACTGACGACCGTACTAGGCGTTATTCCTCTATTTGGCGATGCATTCTTTAAGTCTATGGCGGTGGTATTGGTTTTTGGTTTGACCTTTGCCACAGTCCTGACTTTGATTGTTGTGCCTGCTCTTTATGTGGTGATCTTTAAAATTAAAAATTCTGAAAGTGAGGTGGCATGATGTTACTAACAAAAGCGTCCATATTTAGATCTAGTGGTTCATTGAATAAGGTCCTGGTTAATCAGCTTTTCAATAGAACGGCTATGGCAATTTGTATCATCACCGTTATCTCTTCATTGTTAAGTAGCTGCGCAACCAGCAATCTATCTCGAGATGAAAAAGCAAAGGCAGCCACTTATGCAAGCTTACCCGACTTACCTAATCAGTGGGCTTCAATACAACAACGTATTGGTGATGTGAAGGTCAGCTGGTTAGAGAAATTAAATGATCCCGCTTTGACCTCACTTGTTTTAGAAGCGCAAAAAAACAATCGTAATTTACAAGTCATGTCGGCCAGTGTTGACGGTGCTAGGGCCCTCGCCAATCAAGCTGCTTCTTCATTATCTCCTCAATTAGGCGCAAGTGTTGGGAACACATCTGCTGGAGTAGTTGAAGGCAGTGGCAACAATAACTTTAATTTAGGCCTGCAAGCAAGCTGGGAAGCGGATCTTTGGGGCCGCATTCGTTCTGGCAACCTTGCAGCTCAAGAAAATGTAGTAGCTGCCGAAGCCGAATATAAGTTTGCACAATATTCACTAGCAGCCAACGTAGCTAAGACTTATTTTGTTGCAATCGAAGCTAACAAGCAGCTTGAAATAGCGCAAAAAAGTGTTGATACAGTAGTGGAAACCAATCGTATTGTGCAGGTTCAATTCGATAATGGATTAGCCAATCAACAAAATATATCCTTAGCCAAAGCTGATTTAGCTACTGCGCAAGATGGCCTTGTATCAAGTAAAGCAGGTCAACGTGACGCAACCCGATCTCTTGAATTACTCTTGGGCAGATACCCAAGTGCAGAACTAGGTGTTGATCAATCGCTGCCAATTTTACCCAACTCTTTGTCTGCTGGTATACCATCACAACTTTTAGAGCGTAGGCCTGACCTAATTTCTGCTGAAAGAAAAGTTGCCGCAGCGTTTAATCGTTTAGATGCCGCTAAAGCTGCCAAATTACCGAATTTATCTTTGAGTGGATCACTCGGTGGTGCCTCTAGCTCACTCAGTAATATTCTCAACCCTGCTAATTTAGCATGGCAGGCCATAGGCAGCCTAGTCGCGCCCATTATTGACGGTGGACGATTGGATGCACAAGTTGAAGCTGCTACAGCAGACCAAAAAGCCGCTGTGGCAAGTTATGCTCAGGTGGCATTAAATGCTTTTGCTGATGTTGAAAGGTCACTTGATCAAGGTTCTGTATTGAGAAAACGTGTAGCTGCGCTGACGACTGTGTTAGTAGAATCAGAAAAGGCATTAAGAATTGCTAATCTGCAATTCAATGAGGGAGAAATAAGCTTATTAGATGTGCTTATCTTACAACAGCGAGTATTTTCAGCTCGCAGTAATTTGTTATCTATTAACCGCGCATCACTTACTCAATTTATAAACTTAAATCTTGCGCTAGGTGGAAGTTGGTAGAATGAGTCATTTAGTTTGAAGTGCCGTGACCAAGTACTTATTTACATCCCATTTTCGATAACATTAGTTAACTTTGAGTAAATAGTCGTCAATGAAAACTATCGATTTACGCAGTGACACAATGACTAAACCAGTGGCCAAGATGAAGCAGGCAATGTTTGCAGCTCAACTTGGTGACGATGTCTATGGTGAAGACCCAACCGTCAATATGCTTGAAAAAAAGGCTGCCTCATTACTGGGCAAAGAGGATGCTATTTTCTGTTCAAGTGGCACTCAAAGTAACCTAATTGCTCTTATGGCACATTGCGATCGTGGTGATGAATACATTGTTGGTCAAGATGCGCATACTTATAAATATGAGGCTGGTGGTGCAGCAGTGCTTGGCAGTATACAACCACAACCCCTTTCATTTGATGCTGATGGCACCCTTAATTTAGACACCGTTAGGCGTGCTATTAAACCCGACGATAATCATTTTGCCAAGACTAAGTTACTTTGTCTTGAGAACACTATCGGCGGTAAAGTCTTACCTTTGAACTACCTTAATCAAGCAAAAGACTTAGTTGATGAATATCAACTAAGTTTTCACCTAGACGGAGCCCGGCTATTTAATGCAGTAGTTTCACAGGGGGTTGATGTAAAACAAATCACGACTGTCTTTGATTCTATTTCGATTTGTTTATCAAAAGGTCTAGGCGCCCCGATTGGTTCGGTCTTAGTAGCAAGTTCAGAGATTATTGCTAAGGCAAGACGAATTAGAAAGATGTTAGGTGGTGGAATGCGTCAAGCTGGTATGCTAGCGGCTGCAGGCATCTATGCATTAGACAATCATCTTCATCGCCTTGACGATGATCACAACAATGCTCAGTTACTGGCACAAGGACTATCTGCGATCGAGGGCATCACCGTGCATGGTTGTCCACAAACTAATATGTTATTTCTCAGCGCACAAAGACAACCACAATTAATTAATTTTCTTGCTGATAAAAACATCATTATTAGTCATGGTAACGTTATACGTTTAGTCACACACCTTGATATCAATTCAACAGATATCGTTAAGGTAGTGACTGCCGTGGAAGAATTTTATAGCAACAATCATTAATCATTAGTATTTGTTTGTTCCTTTTAGTAAGAAAAAAATTTTTATCATTAATAATATTTGCTGAAATTTTATTATATTGAAAGCAGTATTTTGAACAACTAGCCATCAACATGCTCGTAGATTTCTAGGGGTAAGCCATCAGGGTCGTTGAAAAATGTAAATTTTTTTTGAGTATATTCGTCTACACGAATAGGTTCTACATTGATGTTTTTAGTATTCAAATAAGCAGACATCGATTCAACCGAGTCGACAGAAAAAGCCAAATGCCTCAAACCTAAGGCCTCAGGAAAACTTGGTCTTGGAGGTCGATTAGGGAACGAAAATAGCTCGACCTGATTTCCGTTGGGTAGCCTAAGATCAAGTTTGTAAGATTTTCTGAGCTCCCTATAATTTTCAGCTATGACTTCCAGTCCTAAAATCTGTGTATAAAAATGTTTTGAATGTTCGTAGTCAGAGCAAATTATTGCTACATGGTGAATGGATTTAAGCATTTTTGATTGGCTCCAATAAAAGCAATAGTTTCTGAAGATTATGAGTTAACTCGGAGTTTATTGATAAATAGATATAATACACTTTGGTCTTTTATACATTACTAATGGCTCTGGATAGAAAAGATGTTAAACATATTATATTGATTAAGCTTATTGCTGCAGCAACAAAAGACGTGATCGATAGATTTAAGCAAAGTTTTGAATTTATGCCCACGAAGATAGAAGGCGTTAGCTCTGATAAATGAGGATTTAATGATAGCAGTGAGGCTAAAATTAAAAAATATTATTTATGGGGTATTAATAAATTTTTTCGATGAAACAATAAAAACATTGGTACTAATATCGGTACTAAGACAAAAGTTAAAATCAAATAACACTTAACCATTCTTATAGTCTAGAAATGTAAATTTTCAACAGTGGTGAATATCATACTAAAAACTAAAGAAATGTTTGGCTGAAAGATTTATATTTCTGTTGTAATAAATTTTGTAGCCTTTCATAAGGATGGTACTGGAACATTCAGATCCTAAACGCTTGCACTAGTTAGAGCGGCAACTCGTGACCAAGACCATCGAAATCAAAGGTATATTAAGTCTATACGTAATTAAATTTGTGGTTATTACCCGTTAATATCAGCACTGAAATCCTTGTTGAAATTTGGGCCTTCTCAGTAGTTTTAATCTCTGGTAACAATAATTAGTCGTTACGCATTTTGATAAGTATGACTGCTGCAATGGCCAGAAGTAAGATAGCTATCGCTTCGTACAGAATATTTTCAGGTGCCATATCCTTACCCTGTAAAACAATTAAACGAGCAAGTGCTGTAATTGCAATAAAAATTGGGTAAACAAACGCCGAGCGTTGGTCTGAGTAAAATACTGCTACCATGCCGACCACTTCAAGATAAAGAAACATTAACAGGATGTCAGCTAAGCTTATTGTCTGCGCAATATAGATTGTGTGAATTTCAAAGGCTACAGCTCCTAATGTCATCACAACAACGATGATCAATATTATCCGTTGGATCAGATGAAAAATGACAAGCACCAAAGACCTTTCAGTTTTTCCTGCATCAAGACCATCGCTATGCTTTATCGCATTTGTGTTTTCATTTGAATTTTTGTCTGAAGTCATAAATAAAGTGTACTCATATATTTAAGAGGAATTTTGGTCAGGTCTAATAGAATAGGGGTAAATGTCTTTTGAAGCTCATTATTAATAAAAAATATTTAATACACAGGATAAAACTACCGATCAGTCAATCGATACATTCACAAGATAGTAGACATCTGTGGGCATTGGTAAAAGTAGTATTCTAAAAACTGTCTAAACGTTTGATTCGCTCACCCATCAAGTAGGTATTAATAAAGATAAGTAAAATATTAGGTCAGCCTAATATTTTAACATTAAGATGTGGTTATAGAGCAAAGTTTGTGAGGTAAATGTTCTCTAGATGATGTAATGAAGGGGGATAAAACTAATTGAATGTATAGACAAATAGGCGTTGTTAACCTTAATTTAAACAGGACTTTGCAGGCTTAGTGTTGTACTTATCTAAGTATTGAATTGGTAGCCACAAAACATACATTAAAGAGCACAACAGTAAATCTAACTTAAAGAGTTTTATCTAAATTTTCTTTCTTATTTTTGTACATTGCAGCATCTGCCGCTTGTATCATTTCCTCTGGCGTTTTTTCAGTATTATGTTGAAAATGAACTAAACCTACACTGTATTCAATTTTGTATGGCTTGTTCATCGTTGCATTCGCTTCCCTAATCGCCACCTCAAATCGAGCTAAAATTGTGTCAGCACTTTCCTCATCAAAGCCGGCCATCATAGCAACAAATTCATCTCCGCCGAGTCTGCCGATGACATCACTGTTCCTAAATGTTCCAGTCATTAGTTGAGCAAACTTCGTTAATACAAAGTCACCCTCGTGGTGCCCATATTTATCATTAATTACTTTAAATTTATTTAGGTCAAACAGCAAAAATGACATAGAAATTTTATTTCGCTGACACATTTTAAAACTATAATCTGCAAAGTTTAAAAAACCACGTCTATTAGAAATTAACGTCAGTGCATCAAGTGTCGCCAATTGTATGGATCTCATTTCTTGTTCAATCATTGCCCCTAAGTCTTTGAAAAGTTGCTGATCTTCTTCATCCATTTCTCTCGGTGCTTCATCAAGAAGACATAAAGTACCTATGTTCAGCCCTCCTCGTATTTTCAAAGGGTACCCCGCGTAGAAGCGTATGTTTGGTGCAGAAGTGACCAGTGGATTATCAAAAAATCGTTCGTCTTTACTCGCGTTTGGTACAATGAATAAATCATCTTGGTTGATCGCATGTGCACACAAAGAAATATCTCTTGGCGTTTCAGTTGCTTCAAAACCCTGTTTAGATTTAAACCACTGGCGATCTTGGTCAATTAGACTAACGAGTGAAATAGATACATTAAAAATTCGTTTAGCCATACGAGTAACACGATCAAATCGTTCTTCATGGGTAGTATCAAGAATTTGTAACGTTCTCAAAGCATGTAATCGTTCCGATTCATTCTCTGGAGTTTCAGGTTTAATCATTTTGCTACCTTAAGCCTTCAACCGGCTTTCATTTCAGTTCAACATGATAAAAACACGTCGATTTTTGTCTTAATTTTTCAAATTAGGAAATAGGGGAACACATTTTCATTTAAAAAACATCGAAATAGATTATTACGTGACTTTGGATGTTTACTTTCAAGTTATTTATCTGTG
>CAZMDX010000320.1:0-8366 GCA_964564805.1 uncultured Pseudoalteromonas sp.
AAAACGACATGTCCAATCTAATTGCAAATAGTGCCTCTCTTTATTCTCATAATATTCTCATAATATTCCCATAATCTAGTCTAATTGCTATTTTATCGGGTATCTGTTGTGCGATAATATTGCCTGATAAGTATGTGCTTTGACTATCATCAGCAACCTATATTTCGTTGCTGCCTAATAATACACAAGGATACTAGATGTTAAACGTTTTTGGACGATGGTATAAGCGTAAGTTTTCAGATCCTGACTCAATGATGTTGTTATTGCTTTTAATTATCAGCTCATTGCTATTGGCTATTTGGGGCGGAATTTTAATGCCTGTTATAGTCGCTGCCGTTATCGCTTATTTGTTAGATTGGCCGGTTGTACAACTATGTAAATTAGGTTTATCAAGGGGCTACACCACAATGTTGGTGTTATTTGGTTTTATCAGTGTCTCAATATTAACTTTTATAGGCTTGGTACCAATTGTTGTACAGCAAAGTATCAATTTGATCAAAGAGACCCCTCAGATCTGGGAACAAGGATTGTTGTGGCTGTTAAAGTTACCTGAAACTTATCCAAAGCTAGTCCAGCTGAATCAAATTCAAGATGTGCTGGACGTTATAAACGAAAAAGTAGTGGTATTGGCAGAACAATTGTTGTCTGCATCATTCAGTTCTTTAGGTGGCCTAGGTGCTTTATTGATTTATATGATACTAGTGCCTCTAATGGTTTTTTTTATGGTGAAAGATAAAGAAATGCTGGTATCTAATATTTCTTCTTTACTGCCTAGCGAACGCAGACTTATCAAACAAGTAGGCACTGAAATGAACTTACAAATTGCTAATTATATTCGTGGTAAGGTCATTGAAATTATTATTGTTGGCACCGTATCAACATTGACATTTGTTTTTATGGATCTTCGTTATGCCTTGTTACTGGGTGTATTGGTAGGTTTTTCTGTACTAATACCGTATATAGGTGCTGCATTTGTGACGATACCCGTTGCCATAGTTGCTTTGTTTCAATGGGGATTAACACCTGAATTTTGGTACTTAATGGTTGCCTATGGCATTATTCAGGCCCTAGACGGGAACGTATTAGTACCAATACTTTTTTCAGAAGCTGTCAGTTTACACCCTGTCTACATCATTATTGCGGTATTGTTTTTTGGTGGAATGTGGGGGTTTTGGGGTGTGTTTTTTGCGATTCCTTTGGCTACTCTAGTTAAGGCAGTTGCCAATGCATGGTCAAGTCCAACTGAGTTATCAACTGAGGCTTAATGAAACGGAGCCAAGTTATTAAAGTGGCTCCAAGTTTATGTTTTGATTAATTAGTTTAGGTATGTTTAATTTTGTAGATAGGCCAATACCACTTCATGGTGGTTTTTGGTTTTAAATTTATCAAACACATGTTCTATGTCACCGTTTTCATTAATAAGAAAAGTAGTACGATGAATACCATCGTACTCTTTACCCATAAACTTTTTTAGGCCCCATACACCAAATGCATCTGCTAATGCGTGGTCTTCATCTGATAAAAGAGTAAAGTTGAGGCTTTCTTTTTCTATAAATTTTGGCAATCTCTTAACTGCATCAGGGCTGACTCCTAATACTTCAACATTTAACGCAGTCAACGATGCGTGGCTGTCTCGCAATCCCTGTGCCTGAATTGTACAACCAGGTGTCATGGCTTTAGGATAAAAATAAATTAATACTTTTTTACCAGCAAAGTCGCTTAATGAAATTGTTAGGTTATCTTGATTGGGCAATGAAAATTGCGGAGCAACATCACCTGCTTTGAGTATTTGCATTTTAAATGACCTTAAATTAGAAAAGAAAAGGAGTAGACCAGCTTATCAATGATTTTGTTTAATCGAACCTTGTAAATTAAGCGGTTGTAAAAGTTCTTGAAGAGCAAACTCGATTTTTTCAACTTCGAGTTCATGTGGAATAGAAATAACCATTTTACACTTCATATGTTTGTCGCCAACAGAATCGTTCTCATCCTTTTCTAAAAATTTCAATCTGAACGCACTAACAGATATATTACGTTGTTTGAAAAACTCAGTGATTTGGTCAATCAGTCCAGGTGTGCTTTCACCACGAATAATGACATCCGCCAAGTGTTCGAGATTTTGTTTACAGTGCTTTTTGGTGCGCTTCATCATAGACAACAAATTATGCTTCTGACAGGTTTGTGGCAACAAACATTCAGCTTGGGTGATAGCACTTTGACTGCCTTCGATAATCATAGTGAGCGAAAAATCTTCCCCGTAGATGGCTTGGCGACTATCCAAAATGTTGCAGCCCACCCCAGAGACAGTGTCTGCTAATGTGCTTAATACGCCAAATTCGTCTGAACCCAGTATGGTAATGATGAGTTGTTGCAGCATTTTTAACCAATTTGTTACTTTTGTATGAATGATAACATACATGATTTTATGCAGGTTGTTCCAGTTTCAATTCTAATCTGTCAATTGAGCCATTCAGTGCTTGTTTTTAGGGAACCAGATCTTTACCATTAGACGCGAATTTTTTTGGGAGAACACATGTTTACTGGCAGTTTTGTGGCGTTAATTACGCCAATGTATGATAACGGACAAATAGATTACCCGTCATTAGAGTCGCTCGTTGATTTTCATATTCAAAATGGGTCGCATGGCATAGTGTCTGTTGGTACGACTGGTGAATCCGCTACGCTACCTTTTTCTGAACATGTAGAAGTGGTCAGACGCACTGTCGAATATGCTCAGGGAAGAATACCAGTTGTAGCAGGTAGTGGAGCAAACTCTACTTCAGAGGCGATATTTCTGAGTGAACAAATGGCAGATACCGGCATTGGAGGCTTCTTAAGTGTTGTGCCATATTACAATAAGCCACAACAAAGAGGCATGGTAGCCCACTTTAACGCTGTTGCTGATGCCACCGACTTGCCAGTATTACTATATAATGTACCTAGTCGCACAGTTGTTGACATGTTGCCAGAGACAGTGGCGGAGTTATCGACACATCCTAAAATTGTTGGTTTAAAAGATGCTACAGGTGATATATCACGTTTAAAAGCTATTCAGAAGCTTGTTAATGAAGATTTTTTGTTATTAAGCGGAGATGATTTAACCGGTTGTGAGTTCCTCGCAAACGGCGGCCATGGTGTGATTTCAGTAACGGCTAATGTCGCGCCTAAACAAATGGCTGATATGTGTAACGCCTCAAGACTCAACGACTTTTTATTAGCAGAAAAGATAGACAAACAAATCTTTGGTTTACATAGCGCTCTATTTATTGAGCCTAATCCTGTGTTACCTAAATGGGCTTTGCATAAAATGGGGCTGATTAATTCAGCTTTTTTACGATTACCTTTAGTTGAATCGGAACTAGTTAGCCAAAATCATATCGAACAAGTCATGCGCAGTTCTGGCGTATTATCTTAAGGAGATAGCGTGACCTATAAATTCCAACTGTTTAGTGCCATAGAAAACACTACGAAAACAGCGACCATAATAAAAAAAATAGTGATGACAGCATGTGTGACGACAATAACATTGTTATCGGCGTGTAGTTCATTAGAAGAAAGAGAAGTGGCTAGCGGTTCATTTGATTATGTCAAAGAACAACCTGGGAAAAAAATAAAAATTCCAGATGACGTAGATTCCCCCAATTTTAATGATGCTTTTAAACTCCCTAACTTGGGTGAGGATGCGCCACTTGATGGAATGGGTAAAGAATTGAGCGTGCAGTCTCCTTCATTGGTATTACCGGTAGTTTCAGGCTCTCATATAGAAGACGGCTCAAAGAATGCTATTGTTTGGTTTGATCAAATAGATGATAGTTTACCCCTAGATACGGCGATTTGGAATTCTCTGATCAGGTTTTTAGAAACCGAAGGTGTTGGAGTCGATTCATTTGATAAGGATAAGCAGCGTTTAACCACAGATTGGGTAGTAAAAGACGAAAGTGAGGAAACTAAATGGTATAGCTGGTCCACCTCAGAAAGAACGATTGGTCAACGTTTTGAGTTTTCCCTAAACAAGAAAACTCACGGTAGAACGGCATCACTTAGTGTTGAGTTACTTGATTACATAGAGAAATTCGATGCACAAAGTAAAGAAGTTACCCAAGTCAAGGATAAGAGGCGCAACGAAGTCGATATCCTTAACAAAGTGGTAAAGAACTATGAATTTGAGAATAAGGTCGCTAATGTCAAACGTTTTCGCCAAATTCGTGAAGGTTTGCAGATGGAATTAGGGTTTGATAGTGATGGAGAGCCTGCATTTGTAGTTGACGCTGATTATGATATCACTTGGCCAAGATTGTTACTTGTGTTGAGAAAGTTAGGCTTTGATGTAAAAGATTATGATAAGTCTAATGGTCTGTTATTTGTCAAATACAATGGCGCTGAAGACGGTTGGTGGAGTAATATTTGGTCTAGTGACAAGAATGAAATGGACCTAGAACCTCAAGAATATCGTATTAAGGTTGAAACTATAGGTAAAAAAACCTCCATTACATTGTTGGATGATGAAAGTAATCCTTTTCCGGTCAATAAACTGACAGATTTGTTTCCTACATTTTTGAAAACTATGTCGGCCGATGATCTAGATATATAAGATGTTTATTTCTGGTCGTTAACACGACCAGAAATAAGTACTATTTCAAAGCCTCGTTCATTCTTCACTCTAAGGAGTTGGCATCGCATGTCGATTGCGGATTCAATTTTATCGGTTAACAATGACCTACCAATCCGAACTGAACTTCCTGTGCATAGCGGTAAAGTCCGCTCTGTTTATTGGTTAACAGTGCAAGACAGTCGTCGTTTAATTGAAGATAAAGCTTACCCTGTGCCAATTGATACCCCCCTAGCCATTATGGTTATCAGTGATCGTATCTCAGCCTTCGATTGCATCTGGCACGGCAAAGATAGCATGTTAGGGGTTCCCGGAAAGGGTGCTGCTTTAAATGCTATTTCTAATCATTGGTTTAAGTTGTTTAAACAGCAAGGCCTCGCCGACAGTCACATACTTGATATCCCACATCCTTTTGTATGGATAGTACAAAAAGCCAAACCTGTGATGATTGAAGCTATCTGTCGTCAGTATATTACCGGGTCAATGTGGCGTGCTTATGAAAAAGGAGAAAGAGAATTTTGTGGCATTATGCTTGAAGAAGGCCTACGCCAAGATTATAAATTAGCTAACTTACTAATAACACCGTCCACCAAAGGAATATTAAAAGGCATTCCCGATGTGCAAGAAGCTGATGATGTGAATATCAGCCGACAGAATATCCTTGATAACTATTCAGCGTTTAACTTCGAAAAACAAAGTGACGTTGCCTTATATGAAAAACTGTTAACCGAAGGTTTTGCACTGATTAACCAGTCTTTGGCTGAGCTGGGGCAAGTCTTTGTTGATACTAAATTTGAGTTTGGTTACGTAAAAGGATTAGATGGTAACAGTAAGCTGATTTATATGGATGAAGTAGGTACTCCAGATTCATCAAGGATTTGGGACGCATACCAATATTCTCAGGGCAGGGTAATTGAAAACTCCAAAGAAGGATTTCGACAGTTATTGCTTAGTTATTTCCCAGAACCTGATATTTTGTTAAACAAAGAGCGCATGCCAGAGCGCCAAGATTTAGCAAAAAACAACGCCCTTCCTGTAGAGGTTTTGATGCAAATATCCAAGACCTATATCGAAATTGCAGAAAAGATTACGGGGATCCCTTTAATGTTAAATAGAAACCCTAAAGCAGAAATCATCCAGATTTTGCGGGATGATTATCAACTAATTGATTAATTAAATACTGAGAATGTTTTGCGTAACTCGTCGTTCTTAATAATTGACTAAGCTAGCTCTATTTCAATATTGCTGATCGGAACGCAGCAACAAGGCAATATTTCATCATCGTCAATGAACGCTAATGGATCTGTAGTGTATTCTACTTTTCCGTTAACTAGTTTACTTCTGCAAGCTCCGCAGTATCCTTCACGGCAATGATATTGAATTTCAATTTTGTTTTGCTCAATGGTTTCTAGCAAAGTATTGTTGGGTGAATGTTGGACAGTTTGATGGTTTTTTATGGTTACCATAAAACTGTCATTATTATTGCTCATACGATTTATAAATCAAAATCACCAAAATCTTCTGCACTGACTTCAGAGTCAATTTGTCCCACTAAATAAGAGCTTATTTCAGACTCTTGAGGAGCAACTTGAACATTGTCAGAACTTAAGTAATTATTCATCCACGGTAAGGGATTATTCTTTATATCAAAGGGCTGCCCTAAACCTATCGCTGACATGCGGTGATTAGCAATAAATTCAACGTACTGACATAGAATTTCTTTATTTAAACCAATCATTGAACCATGTTGAAACAAAAATGCGGCCCATTCTTTTTCTTGTTGTACCGCATTAAGAAATATCTGTGTGGCTTCTTCTTTGCACTCTTCAGCAATTTCGGCCATTTCCGGGTCGTCTTTGCCTTTAGCCCATAAGTTCAACACATGTTGAGTAGAAGTTAAGTGTAGATTTTCATCACGAGCAATTAAGCGTATTATTTTCGAATTACCTTCCATTAATTCGCGTTCTGCAAACGCAAATGTGCAAGCAAAGGATACATAAAAACGTATAGCTTCCAAGGCATTAACTGAGTTCATG
The DNA here is from genome assembly GCA_964564805.1 of uncultured Pseudoalteromonas sp. Lineage (GTDB taxonomy): Bacteria > Pseudomonadota > Gammaproteobacteria > Enterobacterales > Alteromonadaceae > Paraglaciecola. Next base: position 6,646 of record CAZMDX010000320.1, read on the forward strand.
CACAGATATAACTTTTTCTTGAGCGCACGCATGGTGATAACATGAGTTTCACCTTTAACCTCATGTGTGCCTTCACCTAATGTTTGCCATAATTGAGTAGCAAAAATTAAATCATCATAATATTTGGATATATCTGCCGCACGTTTTTTGATTTCTTCGTTTTCGACGATATCTTCAAAAATGCTACTTGGGTCACCAAATAAATTGCGTAATATATGAGTATACGAACGAGAGTGTATAGTCTCAAAAAATGACCACGTTTCTACCCATGTTTCTAATTCTGGTATAGAAATAATGGGTAAAAAAGCGATGTTTGGGCTTCTGCCTTGGATAGAATCAAGCAACGTCTGATATTTCAAGTTAGAAATAAAAATGTGCTTTTCAGGCTCGCTTAATTTTTGAAAATCAACTCTGTCTTTACTGACATCCACTTCTTCAGGGCGCCAAAAGAAGCTAATTTGTTTTTCGATCAATTTTTCAAAAATTGGGTGTTTCTGTTGGTCATAACGCGCCACATTGACCGGGTTACCAAAAAACATTGGTTCTGTCAGTGGATTATTATTTACTTGATTAAAAGTTGTATATTTCATAAATTATTTTTGCCATTAAAAATTCAAGCCAGTCAGGACAAGCTGCCTTAGCAGCTTACTGAATCTATATTTTACAAGCGCCGCCAGCGCAATCATCATCTTCTTCCTCTACCACTTCTTTTGGTACGAACTCTTGGCTAGTCAGTTCTTGCTGAGTTGGGTCGTCAGCACCATCACGTGTGTTGTGGTAGTACAATGTTTTAATTCCTAGTTTGTAGGTGGTCAGTAAATCCTTGAGTAAAAGCTTCATTGGCACTTTGCCACCGTCATATTTATTTGGGTCGTAACTGGTGTTGGCAGAGATGGTTTGGTCAACAAATTTTTGCATAATACCTGCAAGTTGTAAGTAACCATCGTTTGATGGTAAATCCCATAACAACTCATATTTATCTTTAAGTTTTTCGTATTCAGGCACCACTTGTTTCAACACACCATCTTTGCTGGACTTTATACTGATATGACCGCGAGGTGGTTCAATTCCATTTGTAGCATTTGATATTTGTGACGATGTTTCTGAGGGCATCAAGGCCGATAGCGTACTATTTCGTAACCCATATTGTTTAATGTCCGCTCTGAGCGAATCCCAATCACAATGTAACGGCTCGTCGCAAATCTTATCTAGGTCCTTCTTATAGGTGTCAATTGGCATTAAGCCTTGAAAATAAGTAGTCTCATCAAACTTAGGACAAGCACCTTTTTCTTTGGCTAAATTACAAGACGCCTGCATTAAGTGATACTGCATCGCTTCGAAAGTTCTGTGTACCAGGCCATTAGCGCTGCCGTCTGAATACTTCACACCATTTTTAGCTAAATAATAAGCAAAGTTAATCACACCTATACCAAGTGTACGACGACCCATCGTAGCGTTGAAAGCTGCGGGAACAGGGTAGTCTTGATAATCTAACAAGTTATCAAGTGCGCGAACAGCTAGGTCTGATAATCCAGCTAACTCGTCTAGATCCTTAATAGCACCTAAATTAAACGCGGATAAAGTACATAACGCAATTTCGCCGTTTTCGTCATTAATATGTTCTAAAGGCTTAGTAGGTAAAGCAATTTCTAAACAAAGGTTACTTTGACGAACTGGCGCCAATTTAGGGTTGAACGGGCTGTGTGTATTACAGTGGTCAA
>CAZMDX010000321.1:0-2380 GCA_964564805.1 uncultured Pseudoalteromonas sp.
TACAAAAAAAATACAGAAAAGACCCATCTCAAATAGCTTAGTAAAAACTTCGCGTGTACTGATATCTAATTTTTGTTGATTGCGAATGATATCTTTAACAACATTATTAGAGGCATGTCCTACCCAAAAAAGAAGTGTTCCAAAAAATAATACTCGAACCGGCCCATAGAGAGTGACTTTAATATTACCCGCTACAAAAGATATTTTTTCAAGGATTTTGATAAGAACAGGGAGTATATCGACAAGATTTAACAAATGATGGGTAGGCCCACCCAAAAGAACAACCGTGACATAAACGAGCTATTCACAAATTTTTTGATAACAGAATAGAAAAATGATAAGACCGCTATATTCAGTGCAGTGTTTATCAACCATACCGAATAAGAAGCAGACTCTCCAACAGCAAGCAAAATACGAAGCAAAAAAATCGCACCAAGAGGAAAAAAAATGTTTCCCCGACTAGAAATGATACTGCCAATAAGGTGTGTAACACAGGTAAACTTTGTTCGACCTAACCAAGTTTCTATTACCGTTTTAGAGTAAATCCAATAAGCAATAAAATAACAAAAAATAATTAGCTTTTTTGGCTTTTAGGGGGTGGGGGACTATTTTAATTTATCCTCACGTGATTTATCTACTAGGGGAATGATAAAAGTTTATAACAAAAATAACAATTTTCAATTTTTTAAATAAGCAATTAATAATTATAAATCAATTGCTTACAACTATTATTTGCTTATTTAAGTTACGCGTTACCATTTTTTTTGAAAAATACTTTTGCCTCATTTATTTAATAATGTTCATCAGTATCATGATCATATTGATAACGGGTAATGATTTTCTGGCATGTATTTTCAGTTGCTTATTGCATTTAATCTAAATTTCAATATGTTAAATGGCCTCTCGTTATTTATGCTGAGTTTGCATATATAACTAATAACCGTTGTATCAGATTTTCTTGATGGACTAATGTAAAGTTGTTACTTGAATAGCAAACAGCACGTTAAAAATAACAAAGATGTTGGCTCAATATTAGTAGAGTAGGGGAGTTAAAGATTAAAAAAAGACATCAAAGTGGTGAGCGTGCCATCTTATATTAGAGGTATTTGTGAAAGTTAACATCGCACAAATAACGATATACGATCGAAAATATTTAGACCAGTTACAACCAATGATAAGTAAAATAGTTAAACGTGTTCCCTCATGACTTAAAAATAAAATGAAGTCTCATAAAATATAATTTTGTTTATACAGCCTAATTTTATAAAGAACAGGCAATATCCATTGATAATCGATAAACAATAAACAATAAACAAACACTAACTTATTTTATTCTTACATGTGCAAATCGGGATACTTAAATATTTATCAAAATAAAAATTTTAAATAATATACATTCACGTGTTTAAGCTTAGTCAAAGAAATAAGAACTCAGAAATAGTCACACTAAGTCCAATACTCTTCAGTATTGGACTTAGTGTGTACATGCGTTAAACTAGACTCAGACGAGCCTTTCTACATGGTATTCAAAATTAATAATGTTGTTAAATAAGCCTGTACCGTTATATCCACCGTACTTTGATCTATGTGATTTTGACTTAGATGATTATCCAGAGTTAGCTAAAATATTTTCATCAAACGAACCATGGTGGCTAGAGCAGTTTAACTGGGGTAAAATTTTCCTTACCTATATCGGTAGAAATAAATCTTCGCATACCTATGACCGATTTAGAAATGACGTTGAACGTTTTCTTTTATGGTCCTTTATCAAAAAAAATAAGCCGATAGATCAACTGCGTAAATCAGACTTACTCGAGTACGCTGACTTTTGCTGGCAACCACCTGTGTCTTGGATAGGTACATCAAATCAAGAACGTTTTAAACTAATGAATGGTTTTGCAACGGCTAATGAGCTTTGGTTCCCATATAAAATACAAGCACCTAAAAGCCAGAAGGCTCAATTCATTATTGATAAGAAAAAATATCGTCCATCTCAACAAACACTTTCATCAATGTTTACAGCAATTATTGTTTTTTATAATTATTTAATGGCCGAGGATTTTTGTATTGGTAATCCTGCGCAAATAGCCAAGAAAGATTGCCGACACTTTATAATAGACTCACAGGTTAAAGAGATTAAACGCTTAACAGGCAGTCAGTGGCAGTATGTTTTAGATACCGCTGTCGATTTGGCTGATGAAGATCCTATATATGAAAGAAATTTATTCGTTATTGTTGCTTTAAAAACTCTTTTTTTAAGAATTTCAGAATTATCTGAGCGTACAAATTGGTCACCTACAATGGGACATTTTTGGCAAGATGATGATGAAAATTGGTGGCTTAAAATATTTGGTAAAAGCCGTAAAATACGTGATATTAC
>CAZMDX010000322.1:0-4816 GCA_964564805.1 uncultured Pseudoalteromonas sp.
TTTGAACTATTTGAACTATTTGAACAATGCTAACAACAGAATGTACATGTAATAACTTACTACTCTCTTATTAAGTTACTGAATAAAAATGGTAACTAACTTTAACTTTAAACATCTTAACGATGCCTTTGACACCAATTGGAGCAAATTTAGGCGTTTGTGAATATCAAAAAGTAAAACCAATGAAGAGATGTTGAAATATATCGAGAATATTATTAACGCGGGGCGGAAGGCTTAATTACGCTAGATCAGAATTTAAGGGGTGTTACTTTGAACAGATCTTTTTATACATTTTTGAAGTTGCCAGACAAGCTGAATCATATATGTTTATTAGGGTTTAAAACGCATAATAATCAGTTCAATGACAAAATGTTAATGTCATCAAATCATTAATATTCATTGTTGGTGTATAGATGTTTGACAGGTTTGATGCAGACTCATCCGATTTGGAAATTAAACTTAATCATTATTATGTTGGTTCTGAGTGTTAACTGCTTCTAAGTCATCTTCAAAATTAAAAATAATCCTAATTCATTTTTCTGATATGCGCACAAGCATACATACTGAGTAACTTATTTTGCTCTGCTTTAGATAGATTAAATAGTCTAGCGTGTAAATAATTAGCAGCAGCTTGTGAGTATTGATCTGACTCGGTTTCCACTTTGCCTGTAATATTATGGTCTCTTTCGAGAATTTTTGCGGCAATAGAACCAGTAGGAAAAGATTGATATCCTTGTAGGATTTCCTTATCTATATAGCTAGCTACTTTTTTTGCAGAATCTAATTTAGCGGTAAGTACTTCACCAAAATGAATATGTACCCTGCCCTTTTGACCAGTAATACCATTTACTATGCTTTTTACATCTTCATTATCAGGTTTGTCATAGCTTCCCTCACGCTCAACTTCTTGCAGTTCTTTAGCTTTACTAATATCGCAAGGATCAAATTCGTAAGAAATAGACACTGGCACAATCCGTAAGCTTTGGATATATGTCGAAAATTCAACGTTCTTAGACTTATTTAATGCCAACATAGATAGGATGGCTGGATTAGTAATGTCGTTACCGTCTTTTGCCCGCCCTTCTCTTTGTGCTATCCAAATATGCTGCTGCTCAGTATTTAGAGAGAATTCGATGTATTCACTTAATAATTTTGCCGCCGATAATTTTTCACGTCTATCAATAGACGAACGTTTAACGATAAAACATTTATTTAACCTAATAAGATCAGCTACCCATTCTTTTTTAAGTAAGTTATCACCTACTGCTATACGCACAGTATCTTGACCACTGATATGCAGTGCCCAATTCACAAAAGCGGGGTCCAGAGCAATATCACGATGATTACTCATAAACAAACAAGCTTTGGATAAGTCCAGTTTGTCTAAGCCACTAACAGTGAAAGATTCTGTAGTAGTGTTAATCATACGCTTCATATAAGGTTCAACTAAACGTTGAAAATCTCTATGCGTAGTGACTTTAGTGATTTGCTTGATAATATAATGTCGGGTAAAAAAACCTATAGCAGGGCGGATAAAGCGCGGCCAAGTACTAAACTTGAAAGCAACAATGCTATTGATAAATTCTTTATTATTAAAAAGCTTCGGCAAAACGACGGATAAATCGCTGTCGTAAAAAGGACGAATTGAATCAAACTTAGTGGGCATTCTGTTTTTATTTTCTCTACAGTAAATCAGGCAGTATATTGCCGTCTAATCTGCCAATCGGCAAATGGTTTGCTATTTATTTATGGTCTTTGCAGTAATTAATCTGTTTGCTACAAAACTCATTAAAAACAAATTAATCTTCACTCAATTGCAATGCTTGCCAGTTAACTTCCATTTGTCGATGCTCGGCAGCAACAAAAGCGGATTCGCCACTCAATGTGACGGACAATTCCACTTTGCGTTCCAGTAAGGTACTTAGGGCTTGTATCTCTTGCCAATCGAAGCTCAATACATTCACCGGCAATGAACTAAATTGTGCTTGTGCTTGCTTCCACCATGCATTGGACTTTGAATTAAAACTATATACATATGTTTTCTTAGACAAGCGACAGCTTTTCTTGATCCGTTCGAAACTAGGTTCGCCAACATCTATCCAAAGATGAAGCTGATCATCTAAACCTCGTAACCAAATATCAGGCTCATCGATCGCACTTAAGCCTTTTGTGAAAGTCATCAAATTTTCATTATCTTGAAATGCATGCAAACAAAATACTAAAACACGCACCATCATACGTTCTTTGGTTTCTGATGGGTGTAATGCAACAGTTAAGTTAAGCGTATCAAAATAATTGTGGTCAAGATCTGATACGGATAGCTTAAATTTATAAATAGTTGGCTTTATAGCCATAGTTTCGAGTGTCCATAATATTAGTGTGGGCTTCTAATTTCTGCCCTATCGGGATAATTTCATTTCAATAAGTGAAGCTTTAAAACCTAATTTTTCGTAAGCTTTCAATGCTGGGAAATTATCTGCGTAAGCGTCAAGATAAAAATCCTGCATACCTTGAGCTTTGCCCCATTTAATTAAAGCTTGTATAACCAATTGATTAATACCTTGCCCTCTGTAGCTAGGTACCACATACATAAAACCAAGATATGCATGCAAATTATGTTGCAAGTGTGCTTTAGACTCCTTGATACGAGCGTAACCCGAACCCACAATAGCACCGTTATCTTCGGCCACTATTACACAAGCCCTATCGCTATCTATAAGTGCCCCAATATCATAGTAACGAATATATTCAGACTTTAAACAATCATTTAAGGGGCGCTCTGTAGCAATGATGTCTTGCTCAAATTCTTTCAATAATGGTAAATCTACTTGAACAGCATTTCTTATTGTTAAGTCATTCATAGAACGTTGGCCTTCTTAACTTATCTGAGTAACAACGACCTACTCCCACTCAATGGTAGCCGGAGGTTTACCAGAAATATCGTAAACAACTCGGGAAATCCCGTCAATTTCGTTGATAATACGATTCGATACTTTACCTAAAAAATCATAGGGTAAATGTGCCCAGTGTGCAGTCATAAAATCTATTGTTTCTACCGCTCTCAACGATACCACCCAATCGTATTTACGTACGTCTCCCATCACACCAACAGATTTAACTGGTAAAAATACAGTAAAAGCTTGGCTGACTTTCTGATAAAGATCCGCTGCGTGTAACTCATCTATAAAAATAGCATCAGCACGGCGTAACAGCTCACAATATTCTTTTTTAACTTCACCTAAAACCCGCACACCTAAACCCGGCCCTGGGAAAGGATGACGGTATAACATGTCGTAGGGTAAGCCTAGCTCTAAACCAATTTTGCGTACCTCATCTTTAAATAATTCACGCAATGGTTCCACTAACCCCATTTTCATATCGGCTGGCAACCCACCCACGTTATGGTGTGATTTAATAACGTGTGCTTTGCCTGTCGCAGAAGCAGCAGACTCGATGACGTCAGGATAGATAGTGCCTTGTGCCAACCACTTGGCATTGACTAATTTTTTAGACTCTTCATCAAACACTTCAACAAATATGCGACCAATGATTTTACGTTTAGCCTCGGGCTCTGAGGTACCTGCTAAGGCGTCAAGAAATCGATCCGCTGCTTCAATTTTGCGAATATTTAGACCAAAGTGATCGCCGAACATATCCATTACTTGTTGGCCTTCGTTTAAACGCAACAAACCGTTATCAACAAAAACACATGTGAGGTTTTTGCCAATAGCTCGATGTAACAGCATAGCAACAACAGAAGAATCAACACCCCCAGATAAACCCAGAATAACTTGGTCATCACCGATTTGCTTTTTCATTTTATCTATAGCGTTTTCAATAATAGCGGCGGGTGTCCATAGTTTTTCACATCTGCAGATGTCCAACACAAAATGAGATAAAATACGTTCACCTTGTTGAGTGTGGGTAACTTCTGGATGGAATTGTACACCGTAAAAATGTTTTTCTTTGTTTACAAAAGCGGCAAATGGGCAGCTCTCAGTCTTGGCTGTTGTCAAAAATCCAGGAGGCGCAGCGCTAACTTTATCACCATGACTCATCCACACATCAAGTAAAGCATTGCCGTTGGAGCCTACGTGATCTTCAATGTTGTTCAACAACGCCATATCACCAACCACTTCAACCTGTGCGTAGCCAAATTCGCGTTTATTTGAACCTTGAACTGAACCGCCAAGTTGCTCAGCCATGACTTGCATGCCATAACAAATTCCTAAAACAGGCACACCAGCTTGATATACGTATTCTGGTGCTCTTGGTGAGTTGTCAGCATGAACCGATTCTGGACCACCAGATAGTATAATCCCGTTGGGATTAAACTCGCGAATTTGTTCTTCGCTAACATCCCACGCCCAAAGCTCACAATATACGCCAATTTCTCTAATACGGCGCGCAATCAATTGGGTATATTGTGATCCAAAGTCAAGGATCAAAATACGTTGGTCATGAATATCTAAGCTCATCTAAGTACTCTTTTAAGAAATAGAATATGAACGCGACTAAACTAGCAATCGGCGTTCATTTGAAATATTACAAACTACCCTAAGCGGTAATTTGGTGCTTCTTTAGTAATACTCACATCATGCACATGAGATTCACCCATACCTGCAGATGTCACTTTTACAAACTGTGGTTTAGTGCGAAGTTCTTCAATGGTAGCGCAACCAGTCAACCCCATAGCTGAACGTAAGCCACCCATTTGTTGATGAATAATGTTCGAGATAGGACCTTTGTAAGCAACACGGCCTTCGATACCTTCCGGGACAAGTTTTTCTGCACTTTTGCTGTCTTGGAAATATCG
>CAZMDX010000323.1:0-11510 GCA_964564805.1 uncultured Pseudoalteromonas sp.
AAATTTTAATTGGTTAACGTCATCTGTTCTACTCATACTTATTACTCTCCGTGTTTTTCACATGATGTTTGTTAACTAAAAAGGTGTGTGCATAAAGTCATGTTTGGTAGAGACCATAATTACCAATACTCTTAATATTTGTAAGACCTAGCATTACTCATCTACACTGATGGGAAGATAACTATAGATTAAATATTGTTCTTTAAGGTGTATGGATACATACATAATTATTGAACTTCATAACTAAGATAGGTCCTGCTCCAATGTTCAAGGTTTTACTTTTAGCTGGGCCAAGGTATGGCATTGATTAAAAAATTAAAATGCAAACGAGGAGTTCCATAACGTTCAATAATTATGAATTGTTAAATTTTACGTTTTAATTTTCATAACCAATGTTCTATTAAGACTGACTTATTACGACCTGTAATATTCAGTTTATGATTGAAAAAAATGGATTACGCAGCGTTGTTTTGGTTGGATGTTATATGAAAAAATTATGATACGACGTTGCGTGCCAAAACAACGTCGGTAGGTATTAAGTGTGTGATTTTCTGTCAATTCACAAAATATGTCTGTTTGGCTATCAGGTTAATTGTGTTTTGTTTGCGCAACAAACTATTTAGTGGGCGTATTTTTTTTACTGGCAAATGTGGTTTGAACGCCAGCAGCCTCACGGTGACCGTCGAAGTAGATAGCCATAACCAGTGAAAAACTCATTAAGACCAATACGATGGAAAACGGAAGTGCGCCGATAACCATGGCCATCTTAATGGCTGAAGTACCGCCTGAAATCAGTAGACCAGCCACCACAAGTCCAAGTGCCACACCCCAGAATAGGATATGTGGTCGAGCCTTAGGGCCTTCGTCCCCACCTGCATTGATGGTGTTTACGATCAATACTGCCGAATCAGCCGACGTGATAAGGAAGGTCATTAGCAGAACGACAATTAGCAGTGCCATACCCCATGCTAACCATTCACTGATTGGTGCAAGCATAAACTCCGTCATGGCAAAAATCTTATCACCATTGGCTGCATCAAAGATTACACCGTTGGCGCCACCATTGAGTTCCAGATCGATGGCTGTTCCACCGGCCCAAGCGAACCAGACAAAACACATTAGCGAAGGAACAAACATTGCGCCAAGCACAAATTCACGGATCGTCCGCCCACGTGAAATACGCGCTAGGAACAATCCTACAAACGGTGCAAATGCAATCCACCATGCCCAGTAAAATACTGGCCACCAACCTTGCCACTGTGTCAGTAAAAATGCCTCTGAACCTTCAACACCATCTGTCGTCCAGACATTAAAACTCATTTGAGGTAAGGCAATGATGTAATCCCAAATACCTAGAAACATGGCAGAGCCCCCAAAAAAAGTCGCACCAAAGATAATAAAAAATCCCAGTAGAATGATCGATAAGAACATGTTGATGTTAGATAACCACTTAATGCCTTTGCCTACACCCGATAGCGCCGACAACGTTGATGCCCCCATAATGATTAACAAAGCGACAATAATACCAAAGGTAGTGGCAGCGCCTTCGGTATTTACTAAACCACTAATACCTATCCGAGTGAGTCCTGCAACAAATTGCTCCACACCAAAACCAAGTGTCTGTGCTACACCTAAAATAGTCGCGACAACCGCTACAATATCGATAAAGTGTCCCAGTGGGCCAGATAGTGATTTACCAAACAGCGGAGTTAGAGATGAGCGAATAGTTAACGGTAGTGCACGGCGATAGCTAAAAAACGCCATCGATAGGCCTGCAATCGCATAACATGCCCATGCGCCTAAACCCCAATGGAGGAACGACCATTTATAAGCCATGCGTACATTGTCTGCTGCACTGCCTGTGGTGAGTCCTTTAATGACTTCAGGATTGTTTGCGAAGTGGGTAACGGGTTCGGCAACCGCCCATGTCAGCATACCAACACCAATCCCGGCACTGAACATCATTGAAAACCATGAAAAATTTGAAAACTCAGGTTTTTCACCCGGTTGCCCCAGATTAAGCCGTCCCGCTGCTGGCCAAATCGCCAAGCCAATACATACAATCACGAAAAGAGCGACAACCCAGATATACCAAGCTGCAAAATTTGCCAGGATCAGGGTGTTCCAATCACCCAATACTTTGCCTGCTTTGACGGGCCAAAAAATAGCCCAGACAACAAGTGCACTAATAATAATTTTACTAACGACGGTTACATCGACGCTGAATCCGCGATAAAAACCGCTCGTCGCGAGCTTAATTGGAAGTTTCGATAAAGCTGGTTTTGGCACCATAATTCTTTTCCCGTTGACTATGCTTGTTGGAATTTTCTAGCAATCATCTAGACACCCGAACGCATTATTAGCCGACAAAGATAGCACAATTGTCAAGTATACTGAATTGTGCTTGTTTCGTTTCGGATTTACTGGGGTGAGAGCGAGGTAAAACTGTGCAAAATAGTGGTTGCAGCAATGTGCAGGATCACCTGGCCTATGTAGTTGATCTTTGAGTCTAAATACGCATGTTAGATAAAATTAATTTTGTTTAAATAACTGATACGCAAGCCTACGGTATGTTGGTTGGTGCTGCGCTTATTTTAAAAGCCTAAAGTTTACTCAAAATCTCAAGTCATGTTTATACTGCCAACGTTGGCGCTATACCAATCAATCTGCTAACATCCGGCACCAATTTTTTGCTCTGGGATTACGCCCCAACTCGCAAGGTAATCGTTATGTCTGAACCATCAAAATATGTCGTATGTGCATTGTACAAATTTGTCACTCTGTCAAACTTTGAAGCACTTCGCGAACCTTTACTCCTATTTATGGAGTTGAATAATATTAGGGGCACACTACTTTTAGCTGAGGAGGGCATTAACGGTACTGTTTCTGGCACTCGCCAAACTATTGATGTTTTGTTAGCTTGGTTGAATGCTGATGAGCGATTAAATCCTATATCGGTCAAAGAGTCCCTAGACGAAACCCAACCTTTTCATCGTACTAAGGTCAAGCTCAAAAAAGAGATTGTGACTATGGGCGTTGAAGGTATAGATCCCTTAAGAACAGTGGGTACTTACGTTAAGCCTGCTGATTGGAATCAGTTGATATCTGACCCTGACGTATTGTTGATTGACACACGCAACGACTACGAAATCGAGATCGGTACTTTTAAAAACGCGCTCAACCCAAATACAAGTTCATTTCGTGAGTTCCCCAAGTTTGTGGAGAACAACCTAGACCCAAACAAAAATAAAAAAGTAGCGATGTTTTGTACCGGTGGCATTCGGTGTGAAAAATCAACTGCCTATTTAAAAGAGCAAGGTTTTGATGAGGTGTATCACCTCGAAGGTGGCATTCTTAAATATTTAGAAGAAGTACCTAAAGACGATACCTTGTGGGAAGGCGATTGTTTTGTGTTTGATAACCGAGTGGCAGTCAATCATGATTTAGAGAAAAGTCATTACGACCAATGTTATGCGTGCCGCTTGCCTATCACTGAACAAGACAAAAAAAGTGATGTGTATGAGGCAGGTATCAGTTGTCCCAAGTGCCACGGTAAGCATAGCGAAGAACAACTTTCACGATTCCGAGAGCGCGAGAAACAAGTCAGTTTAGCCTTAGAGCGTGATGAGGAACATCTTGGTTTGGAAGCACGTAAAGCGATCAAGTTAAGGCGCCAACAGAAGGCCGCTACTCGACGCGCGCAGCGAACGGCTATGGGTAAAAGCAACGGTTAAATGACTTGAAAATCGACTACTCATTTGACCGCTTTTATCAATACAACATAGACACTGGCTCTTGATAAGCGTTAGTATTAGCTTATTAAAATAAATGATTGAATAATCTATGTCTGAAAACGCATTAGCCCCAGAAAAAATTGCAGAAGCTCGTAAAGAGTTCGATTTCTTTGATGCTGACGGCAGCGGCACAATAGGCTTGAGAGAGTTTATTGAGTTGTTAACAGTGTTATCACCTAAAACCAAAGCAAGTCATGTTCAAGAAGGCTTCGGTTTAATCGATAAGAACAATGATGGTTCCATCGACTTTGAAGAGTTTTTAGAGTGGTGGCAACAATCTTGGTGGGAATACTAACGTCAGTTGTTAGTCACATTTTATAAAAAGGGCTTCAAATTTTTGAAGCCCTTTTTTATTTCTTGTGGCCCATTTTTTATGAATGGTTTATGTTTAATGTTTGACCCCCATAACTATTGGTAAGATCAGGATAATTATTCACTTTGCTTAAACGGAAAACCTAAATATGACAGATACGACTTACGTCCCCCCTAAAGTATGGAAATGGGACACTGGTAATGGCGGGAAATTTGCTAATATCAATCGACCTATTGCGGGTGCAACCCATGATAATGTGTTACCAAAAGGCAAACACCCCATGCAGTTACATTCTTTGGCGACCCCCAATGGTGTAAAAGTCACTGTGATGTTAGAAGAATTATTGGCAGCTGGTTTTACTGGGGCTGAGTATGATGCTTTCATCGTTAATATTATGGAAGGTGATCAGTTTGGTAATGAATTTGTTGATATCAATCCTAATTCAAAAATTCCTGCTTTAATGGACAATAGCACTAATCCGCCTACTCGTGTTTTTGAGTCAGGGGCTATTTTGTTATATTTAGCAGAAAAATTTAATGCTTTTTTACCTAGTGATACTGCGAAAAAGGCAGAGTGCATGTCATGGTTATTTTGGCAAATGGGCAGTGCACCGATGTTAGGTGGTGGATTCGGACACTTTTACGCTTATGCGCCAGAAAAATATCAATACCCAATTGACCGCTATGCGATGGAAGTGAAACGTCAACTTGATGTACTTAATATTCAATTAGCAGATAAAGAATATATCTGTGGCGATGAATATACTATTGCCGATATGGCCATCTGGTCATGGTATGGCGCAATGGTACTGGGAAAGTTATATGAAGCCGCTGAGTTTTTAGATGTCGAGTCATATACACACTTACTACGCTGGGCCAAACAGATTGATGCCAGGGGCGCGGTGAAGCGCGGTAAAATGGTTAATCGCAGTTGGGGCCAGCCTGAAGGTCAATTACGCCAGCGCAATGATGCTAGCGATTTTGAGAACAAGACGCAAGATAAGCTTGAACCATCGGAATAAAGTCTTATTCTTGGGTTGAGTTTTATTATCGAAAACCAGTTTATACGCACCTTAAGGGTGCGTATATTTTTCAATATTTCCAATCTCACAATGGGTAATTAACAACCTAACATTTTATTTGTAAAGTGTTTTAAACAAAATAAGGCTATTATTGCAACGTGACCCGATTGTATTTTTGTAAAGTGTCAGTGACATATTGGCTCTCAATATCATCTGGCAGCTAGCCTAACGTTACTTCGACTTATTTCGCTTTATATCAACGAATATGGAATGAAAAATTATCCTAGGGTTAATTAAACATAAATAATGGCAGTTCGAACACACTAAAGGTTTAGATAATTCAAATTAAAGATAAAATATGACTCTTCTTGCTAAAATCTAAAACACATTTTTAGGCATGCTTTGAGCCACGAGTTCAGCGATTCACCTAACACGTGATCACGGCGAGGCACTTGGCTATCACTGCGTTTAACCGATATTTTTGCGGCGATTGAGGTCACTGTATTAGGTGTTTAACTTTGAGATATTTTGCATCTCCACCTTATATTAATAAAGGCTTATGATTGCCCAGCAACATTCACAAGTACCACATCTGGATAGCCATCGTTATTGAAGTCGGCTGTTATAGGTGTGATGCTATAATCTGCATTGATAACACCACCTTACTCTTCGGTTTCGGCAAGCTCACCTGTTGGAGTTTGTAATAAAAAGCGACTGGGTAATCTCAAAAAGGAAAGATTGTGCGGAGACAAACTAATGTGATTTTCAGACACAACGAGAACGTCAAGTCCATCTAGATTAAAATCTTCGAAAATAGCGTTCTAAGAAAGTTCACAGGCAGCCACTTTGACTTCTTCCGTCACATCATCAAACTAAAAATCACTTTGTTTTTAAACATGATCTAGTCAAGGGTAAATTCTTGATCATCACGTAGATCGCTTTTTACTAAGAATGCAGGTGGTGTAGTTCCCACATTAAAGAAAAAGAAATCAACCAGACCATTGTCATCCAGGTCAGTGACGGTTATACCCATTGGGTCGCTATATTCATCCTTATTTAGATTAGGAATATCGATAAAAGTATCGTTACCCATGTTTTCCACGTTTTTACGTGGCCAGTGTCGTGGGCAACAACTAAGTCTTCAAGACCATCCTTGTCCATATCCAAAAAAATACCAGAAAGGTATTATGCTTGTATCTCAAACCGGACGAATCAGTGATATAAGTGAGGTATTATACTCATTGTTTAGCACCATCAGGCTACTACTGCGATGACCTTCAACCCACTATTTTTTGATATAACCGAATATGTACATATCAAAATGACCATCATGATTGATATCGATTGACGCTAAATAAATGGGTGTGGTGTCAGCTTTAATCGGTAAATTAAGTTTTTGGACAGTGAAGCGACAGCCTTCATTGAGATGTAATCAAACGCCAGTCGCGCGAGTGATGATAGGATCGGAATAATCATTATTACCCACATCTAAAACCACAGCGGCAAAAGCGGTATCCTGCATTTCAGGTTTGCTAACAATGTCACTAATGAGGGGTCGTAACCTGTCGTTTTTATAAGCAAAAAGTGTATTTTTTTGACCCATTGTTCATGCCCACAAACACAGCGCCTGTTAGCTTCCCATTTTAGAGGCTAAATAGCGGATTAAAAAGAAGTGAACGTTCAGTACGCCGCTTTTAGATCTTGTTGATTTTTTTGTTAGGCAAATATTTACTCAAACTGTATCCAAAGAAAATGAGCCATGAGTACATTGAAAGCTCTAAAATACGTTGATTTAGACCTACAATTTTTGAACTTGGGTCTAAATTTAGAAACGCGAACAGAGCTAATATCGCTAACACATAACCAACGAATTTAAATGTCTTCGACTTTGACCATGGCATAGAACCTGAGGATATACAGAACATTGCGATAATCCCGCATAGGTAGCCGGGAAAAGCCGAAGCCATATGAATACTGTGAGATAGTGTTGGTACATCGGGTTTGCACTCAAAATCACATGGAAAAAAAGCGGCTATGCCGAGAGTACCACCATAGATTGCAATAAAGATGAGTCCAATGGTATTTGGCTTTGTTCGTGGTAGAACAGAGTAACTAATCAATACAAAACCAAGTATGAATAATTCAGTTGGAATAAAGCCTAAATAGTTTACATAAGTTCCATAAGGTGAACCTGTTGCACCCAATTCACTTATGAATTGAGCAATATGGCTGTAGTGAGGATAAAAGTGACCGGCAATAACAATAGTGCTCGTAAACCACAGGAAGCTCAATATAGGTAAAGTTAGAAGTAAATATCGACTGTTCAAAGTGTACACCCTTGTTTATTTGTCTAACTCCCCGAAAAGAGGCTAGATAATATAGTGGGCTAAACTAGATAAACGAGGTGAACAAAACAGCCCGCTTTATTTTGTCCCCCTTTAAGTTCTGTTAGCCTTTTATCCGAGACACTTTTCGAACTCCCACTCTGTGTCTACAAAATCACGCCATGCGTGTCACCCATCTGCAACCTCCTTAACTGTGTTATCTAACTTTACAAATTCAGTTATACAGACGAGTGTGGTTTTCTCTTTTGAAGCATTCTGTAATCTGATAAATTGTCAGCCATGGTCTTTTTGAGAAAATGGTCAGATGTCCATACGCATCTCTGAAACTGCCAACACTGTATTACCCCAACTTCACGATAAATCCTGAACAAAATTTCAGTTTTCATGTTTAGTCTAAGATGATTTGCATAATAGACTCAATAAATTAGCACCGCTTAAATTGAAACTCAATTAAAGACTTGTTGAAAAATAGAAACCTTTACAAACCAATAACAGGGTGAAAAAAATACTACGCCATTGTTTGGTAAACTCATTAAGAATTACTGTTACTCAGCGTGATTAGGGATTAGATTTATAACGTTCGCAATCTGCCAAGGTGTCTTTTAGACAAACCACCACCGACTGATTGCTCGTGACACATCAGAGAAGTCAGTAAACTTCAGATTATTTGATGTTTTAGATCGCTTTCTAATGTCAGCACAATCAGGAGGCTGTGTAAAAACTATCGCTCAAATTTTGGTCTTTATGTGAGAGGTAACGACTAATCAGTCATAGTTATTGATCCAGCTTCGAGACTGAAATTCAGTCAATGAAAATGAAACCCAGGGTTTAAGTCCAACTTATTAAAGATGAATCAATGAACTTATCGACATTCTTTCCAAAACCAATAGATGACCTTGTTACCAAAGGCAACCCAACACTACTAATCGACCGATTAATTTCAATAGGTAAAGGCTTTGTGGCTGTTAATATGAAGCTAACCAGTCGGCTGAATTAAGAACCTACTATGATATTGAAACAGTTAGCTATCTTCTCATCAACGATCTAAATTTTCTTGCAGCATTTTGGGGAGATTTTGCATCACAAATCGCTGATACCAAAGCCACACCAGCAACGTCGGTAGCGATAACCGATTCAAGGTTAGTGACATTAATACCGCCTATTGCGACTATGGGAAAAGAGCTTCGCGCGACGGCATACGTCAGCCCTGCAATACCCCATTGTTTCTTAATATTGGTTTTTGTGGCTGTTGCAAAAATCGCACTCAAGCCTAAATAGTCTATGGGCAATGACTGAGCTTCAATCAGTTGCTGTTCATTTTCAATCGAAAGGCCCAGTAATTTGTCCTTACCGAGAAGGTGGCGCGCTATCTCTGCTGGCATATCTGATTGGCCAAGATGCACACCATCTGCATCGATCGCTAACGCTACATCGACCCTATCGTTGATGATCAAAGGTACACCGCTTCCTCTTAAAATATCCTTCACGGCCAGTGCTATTTCGATAAAGCTGCGAATATCTCTCTGTTTTTCTCGCAATTGCACCATAGTCACGCCACCCGCGATAGCTTCTTTAACAACATTTTTCAATGTTGCAAAGTCTTGTTTGTCATCGGTGACTAGATATAGACGGTATAGATCCACTTTGACGCTCACTATTGCTTAATGTAATTCACGCGATACGTCCAGACAGAAAAGCTGAACGTATCGCAGGTCAGGATAATTTTACACGTTGTATCAGTGCCTTTTCATCCAACTCATACAAAGCATCCAATATGTTAAGTTGTAAACTCCCTGGGCCTTTTGATTGCGCAGCCGCAATTTCACCCGCCACACCTAAAATCGCAACCGCTGCTAATCCCGTTTCTTCGCCCACGGCGGCAAAGGCTCCTGTCAACGCACTCAATGAACATCCCATGCCGGTTACATAAGGCATCATGGTATGGCCATTGTTTAGCTGAAACTGGCCCTTAGGTGTAATCACAAAATCAGTCGTTCCAGAAATAACCACATTGCCTTGGTAAGTTTCAAGCAAATAGTGTGCAGCGTCCAACGCCGCTTCACTATCATCCTGAGCATCAACGCCTTTGTGTTGTCCTTTCCCACCGGCCAGCGCGATAATCTCAGAAGCATTACCGCGAATAATCAACTTATTCGCGGCGTGTCCAATTTGACGTGACGTTGCCGTTCGCAGCGCACTAGCACCGCATCCCACAGGATCGAGCACAACAGGCTTATTATTAATATTTGCCTGCTCAACTGCAAATAGCATACGTGGGATCCATTGGTTGTCTAAGGTGCCAATATTGATCACCAGCGCACCAGCAAAAGACATCAGTTCTGCCATTTCTTGACGAGAATGCGCCATGATGGGTGACGCGCCCATCGCAAGTAGCGCATTAGCGGTGTTATTCATTGCCACATAGTTTGTGATATTAACCACCAGTGGTTTTTGTTCACGAACAGCCCGTAACGCTGTTACGATCATATTAATCGCTGAGTCCAAGTGTTGATTCATACGTTATTCTCCGAAGTGATATCTAAGCTTTGCTGCCAAAACGCAATTTCCATGCGTGTAGCGGTTCTAAATATCTTGATCAGGTTTTTACCACGTTGGCTGTCCAAGTCAATTTCAGCTAATAACGTATCGATGTGCACAGTGCCTTGTGCAGCACTTTGCTGGAATTTTTCACCCGCATATAAGGTGATCCAGTCTATAAATGGGTTACCTTGCAGCCTAGTGTTTTCACCTACGCTGAGATTGCGCCCTATTTCTGCATAACCTATGGAACAAGGAGCTAACGCTGTGTATAAATCAACAATATCCCCTTTCATGCCGGTATCCAGTACATAACGCGTATAAGCAACCGTACCGGAATCTTCGTCTTCGGCTTCCATATCTGATTCAGTCAGACCCCAGTTAGCGCAATAATTCACATGGTGGCTTATTTCTGAATTCAGTAATGTATTGACACTGGGTAATGCGTTACGCATATCAGCTAAGGTGTTTGCCTTGTAAATTGCCAGCGCATAGGCACGGGCATATTGCTTTAAAAACAAAAAGTCTTGTTTAAGGTAATGCAAATAGTAGGCATGCGCTAATGTCCCTTTTGCCAGCTGTTGAACGAAAGTATGCTGGGTATATGCATCCCAATCTTGACGACAGGCATTGATTAAATCTTGATGTTTCATATAACGACTCGATGTATTATTGATAGAGTAAAAGACAACTTATTCAAACGTGGGAACATAATCTTGTGCTTTGGGCAGTGTCGTAATGACCCTTTGCGTATACATAAATTGGGCATAGTTATCGTAGCGCTGCAAATCTGCCGCAGCAGGGTACGCTGAAAAATGCATAAATGTATCGTTCCACGCACGCTTGTTGAGTTCATTATTTAAAGTGTCTGGGGCAAAAGCTGCAAACTCTTTCCACGCTTTTTGCGGGTTCTTAGCAATGTAAAGACTCGCTTGTTCTATGGCTTTATTAAAAGCGATGATCGCGGCCTTATCGTAAGTATTTGCATTAGCCACAAAGATCAGTTCGTCATAAAGCGGTACACCGTAGTCTTCAGGGAAAAAGCTTTTCGCTTTAAACCCTTCTAGGGCGAGTTGATTCGCCTCAAAGTTTCGTAATCCGCCCCAAATGGCATCAACCCTGCCAGAAGCTAATGAAGAAGAAAGTGCCCAACCTACATTGATAATTTTTACATCGTCATAGTTAAGACCGACTGTTTGCAACATAGTATCGATACTTGCCTCTACGTTACCGGCCATAGCGATACCTATTTTTTTACCTTTTAGGTCAGACAGGTCATTAATTTTGTTATTGTCTAACACCATCAAGGTATTTAGAGGGCTAGCAATCAAGGTTGCCGAGCGGATCAAGGGTAAACCTGCCGCAACGTCGATTATCAAACTAGGTTGATAAGATATCGCTAAATCTACTTTATTAGCAGCAACCAGTTTTGGAGGCATGCTTGGATCTGCGGGTTCTTGAATGTCAATATTAAGACCTTGAGCCTTAAAATAGCCACG
>CAZMDX010000324.1:0-18278 GCA_964564805.1 uncultured Pseudoalteromonas sp.
CTAACAGAGAAATAATAATGAGTTCATCAAACACCTCAATCGAAAATTTGAGGAATATAGCGATAATCGCGCACGTTGACCACGGCAAAACCACCCTAGTTGATAAGTTATTACAACAGTCTGGCACTCTAGAAAGTCGCGGCGTAGCCGAAGAACGTGTGATGGACTCAAACGATATTGAAAAAGAACGTGGTATTACCATTCTTGCGAAAAACACCGCGATTAAATGGAACGAGTTCCGCATCAATATTGTAGACACCCCTGGTCATGCCGATTTCGGTGGTGAAGTAGAGCGTGTTATGTCTATGGCCGATTCAGTTTTATTATTGGTTGATGCGCAAGAAGGCCCCATGCCACAAACGCGTTTTGTGACGCAAAAAGCGTTCGCTCAAGGTCTAAAACCAATCGTTGTTATTAATAAAATCGATAAGCCAGGCGCTCGACCTAGTTGGGTTATGGATCAAGTGTTTGATCTGTTCGACAACTTAGGCGCAACTGACGATCAATTAGATTTTGAAGTAGTATACGCATCGGCAATAAATGGTTGGGCAACCAACGATTTAGATGTGCCTAGCGATAATATGACACCTTTGTTCGAAACGATCATCAAACATGTAAAGCCACCAGTTGCCGATATCAACGGCCCACTTCAAATGCAGATGTCGCAACTTGATTACAATTCTTATGTGGGTGTAATTGGTATCGGGCGTATTACAAGAGGTTCGGTTAAACCTAATCAACAAGTCACTATCATTGGTGCCGATGGTAAATCCCGCAATGCTAAAATTGGCCAAGTTCAAGGTTACTTAGGACTTCAGCGCAACGATGTCGCTTCAGGTGATGCGGGTGATATTGTTGCGGTAACAGGCGTGGGGGAACTTAAAATTTCCGATACTATATGCGATCCAAATACAATTGAAGCCTTACCACCTCTTTCTGTTGATGAACCAACAGTAACCATGACTTTCCAAGTCAATAATTCACCATTTTGTGGTAAAGAAGGCAAGTACGTTACATCACGTAATATCCACGAACGTTTGCAAACCGAATTGATCCACAATGTGGCACTGAAAGTTGAAGAAACACAGGATCCGGATAAGTTCCGCGTATCAGGTCGTGGTGAACTTCACTTAGGTATACTAATTGAAAACATGCGTCGTGAAGGTTACGAGCTAGCCGTTTCTCGTCCAGAAGTTATTTTGAAACAAATTGACGGTGTGACCCACGAACCTTTCGAAACAGTGACCATAGATGTAGAAGAGCAGCATCAGGGAACTATCATGGAACAGATCGGTACTCGTAAAGGTGAGTTAACCAATATGTCACCCGATGGTAAAGGCCGTATTCGTATGGATTTCATGATACCTAGCCGTGGCTTGATTGGTTTCCAAACCGACTTTATGACGATGACATCAGGCTCTGGTTTGATGTACCACTCGTTTGATCATTACGGACCACACAAGGGCGGCGAGATCGGCCAGCGAAAAAGTGGTGTATTGATTGCTAATGCAACCGGTAAAGCATTAACTAACGCACTTTTTAACTTACAAGGTCGCGGTCGTTTGTTTATTGGCCACGGTGTTGAAGTATACGAAGGCATGGTTATCGGTATTCATGCTCGTGAAAATGACTTAACGGTTAACGCCCTGAAAGGTAAGCAATTAACTAACGTTCGTGCATCAGGTACCGATGAGGCCCAAAGTTTAGTTCCACCTATTGTAATGTCGCTAGAGCAAGCACTTGAATTTATTGATAATGATGAATTGGTTGAAGTGACGCCTTTGAGTACACGTATTCGTAAAAAGTTATTGACTGAGAATTTGCGAAAACAAGCGGGCCGACCATCCAAAAGTTAAGCTAAAAGTAAATGATTAATCTTTAAAAGTGTGAATTTGAAACCGACGAAAGTCGGTTTTTTATGGGTTTTTAAACATAAGAATTGCAGCATATCTTCCGCAAACTGTTGCTACATACAATGCACAGTACTGATTTTTCATCATTTTTTAGACAGAATATTGACAACCTGTATTTTTACCAATCTAAAAGACTAAATAAATACATGGCTGCGTTTACTCTTAAACACCAATCTGGTTTGATATTTTAAATAGAAAATGTCTATAAACACCTACAAAATTCAACCTCAATTTTGAAATAGATATGAAATAAACATCTGTATTTTAAAAAGTGATAAAGAATAAACTGCAGCTTTAATGGGGCTTTAGTAAAAGTTTATATTGACTGTGATGTTGATACGGCTGGTCTCAAGTAAAGGCAAGAGGTGTTTGATTATACTATAATCAAACACCTTGGATATTCTGTTATTTGGTTTATGAATAACAAGCATATTGACGTTTCTAAACTTAAAGATAGGTTAAGCCCCCTGGGATACAGCACAGAAGGTCTCAATAGGTTTTTTATTGATTCAATTAATATTCTTCCACATACGATGATAATAGTGAAAAAGAAGTAGGATCTTATTATGATGATATTAAATTCAGTGCGGTGTAAAAATCCGCGGGGCAAAATCTGCAGGGGGCAGATGCATTGAAAAACTCTGTAAGGGCAGTTAATAAGATCTACACCCTCGCCTTCAAAAACTTATCCATATAAGGCTTAATGAGCATATCTAATTTGGTGGTTTGATCAAAGCTAGTCCGTTCTTTTCCTTGTTCTGGATCAATAGAAACTAATAAAAGCAGTACTTGTCTGGCGATATCCTCTCGAACTAACCCTCTTGAATAGATGGATAATTGTTTGCTTGTAGCTAGATATTCAACTGGTTTTGGTAACTTGGTGTTCTTAAATATCTTTGAACTTAATACCACACTCGATACCTGTTTTACCCATTCGTTAGGTACTAGTTTGAATAATAAACTCACTTCTTTTTTTGATAATGCATGAAAAGGTTCATGACTGAATTTGCCAATTACAATTCTCATAGTTTTCCTCTAGTGTGGGTGTTAATCGTTAATTACTTTTACAAACAATTTAACCGAGCACTCATCATATAAATTCAAATTTTAAAAAAATTTAGAAATAAAACTTTCTACTATTGAGCCTGCAGCCCATGAAAGCGGAATAGACAATGAGATAAGTATTCCTTTGATACTTTGCGGTAAGTCAATTGGCCATTCTGAGGCGGCTGATATCTCTTGTTTAGCACTGATCAATGAGCTGAGTTTACGTAATCTCTGCGCATCGTCAGTTAATCTTCGAGAATTTCCTAGTTTTGTTTCAAACAGAGTTTGAAACTTCATATTAATTCGACTGATAGATAGCCGTTTTTTTGTTGAAATGATTTTTTGTACTTTTAAAACTGGCCAAAACAAATAGCCTGACAGCAACATGAATACGATAGCGACAAGGACCTTATCAATCAACGGTACTGTTCTACCAATCCAAAACAAAGGAATAAGCGCTAAGCCAAAAGTAGAAATGATGGTGTTAGTGATCACCAAGTCTGAAATGGGTGACATTTTTTTAATACCAAAAAGATCTACTTTTTCGTTACTTAAAAAGTGTTTAATCACATACTGTGTAAGAAAGAATAATTGTAGTAATATCAGACTGTTAAACGTCCAAAAAAATAGGGCATATATATTCATCAGGAACAGACTGGGGCTTAAGTCTATCGCAATTAGGGCTTCATAATACAAATAAAAACAGGTGAACAAAATGCCTAAAACTATCGACCATCGTATATTTTTTTTTAGCCGATTTTCGATATCTTGCACAAAATTTACGTAAACAAATTGGTGAGAACTGATTTGGGTAAACTTTTTTAAACACCAGATAGCACGGCGTTTCATCACTAGAACCGCAATCCATGAGTAAACCACGAAAATAGGCATCGCTAATGCCCCATTAAATATTCTTAGTGCCGTATCATTTTTAGGTTGCACAAATGCACCTGTCATATGGCATAGCATCAACATTACAAAACCTGTAAACACAGGTAGTAACCAAAATGGTAACATTTTAAATAATGTAAAAATTTCTTTACTCATCACTTTGTAATTTTTCATATTTGCCACGCTTTAATAAGCTGGCTCACCAAACCTGCCCCCATCCAAGATAGTATTGGCATCGTAAGTATAAACATCATTTTAGCTGCAAATGGCACAGTCATCGGCCAAAGAGGAGCTTGGTTAACTTCTTTTCTAACAATTAATAAATCAGAGATAAACTGTAAACGTGTTTCGTCATCAACCAATCTCCTACGTTGATTTTCTTCTGTATTTGCCAGAATTTGGTCATTTAAAGCTTGGTTTATTCGCTCCAATGATATTTCTTTGCGTTTTTTTACGACTTTACGAACTAAGAAAATGGGAAATAACAAGAAAAAAGCTAAAATTAGGCAGCTTATAAATATCAGGTATTTATCAACAACAGGGAGATCAAAAAACAATCCATTAATGGTGTATGAAGATACGGCAACAAAACACATAAGAAAATTCACAATGACCACATTACACAATGGACTCAGCTCTTCAATTTCGAACAATCTGATCCGCAGATATTTTGTGATATAAATCTTTGATAACTGAAAAATCACAATAAGTGAAACTATAAAATTGATAACACAAAACCAAAAAGGGAAAGCTTGCAAAAGTAATATGTATCGGTACGTGTTTTGTTGAACTTCGTTTTCAAGTGTAGAAAACAATCCTTCCCAATACAGATAATTAAAGGCAATCAAACTGGCGAAAATAAAGATTATTGGCCTAAATTTTTTTACGTTTATATAGATGATATATTCGAATGTTGCTGCAAGTTTGTTTGTATTACGGCTGCGGCGGTGACTGGCTACATAGCTAAGGGCCTTAATACCAGAAGAAGTACAAACTGTTCTCCCCCACCATAATAATGCCGTTATCACAGGCAGGACTGCAGCTGTTCCCGCGTCCCTAGCAAGGCCACTTTGTCTGGGATATTCAAAAGACATAAAGCCAAATAAATAATTAACAGCCCAAGCGCCAAAAAGATAGACTAACGGAAGGGATGCTGAGCTAAGGTTGAACATCGTTTTAAAATGCACACATAATCCGTTATTATTTTTACATAAATTAATAAAATCATCTTAACAATACAATATTTTATTATATATGTGAAAATTTGGAATACCTTGGTGGTTTAAACAGTGACTTATTCCAATTATCATGGATGAATTTATATAATGTTAGTCAACACATCGTTGCCAATAAAAACTTTTATATCTATTTGAGTCTACCCAGGAGAACCTCACATTAAGATCAAAGTTACTTTTCGTCTATTCAATCTAGACAAATTTCAAGCCATCACACTAACCAGAGAAGTTGCCAGTGCAACTTATGACGATCATCACAAAGTTAGCGGTTTTATTGGTTCTGTTTGTTTGAATGAAAGTTTAGATAATTTAGACTGTCTGAATATATTTTATGTTCGTCAGCAAATACCTTTAAAAGACTGCGACATTCTTATTTCTGTCACATCATCAAATCACATGAGTACATTTGCAATACCTATGTACGTCAATAAAATACTTAAGCATATTGATTGTCAATTAACCTTTTCTTTTCACACAACTGAAACAACTCACACATTATGACTATAAATAATTTAATCACCGAGTTACGTAAAACCCCAAACACCATTGAATTTGCAAACGTTATGCAGTTGATTAGTCAATTTTACAGTTATACACCAACTGGTTTTAGCAATGGACCGCTGTTTAATAATGCAGGTAGCAATGAAGGTTCTTGTAAGATTTTTTTCTTCGCTCAATTACATGAATTAAGTGAGTCGGAAACACTCAATTTATTCGGAACTTATTATCGTCACGATGTATTGGCAAACCCAATTGGTAGTGACCATACAAATATCCGTAATTATATACTCACTGGTTGGTCTGGGATAAAATTTGATAGCCCCGCGCTAGTCAAACTCCCTGAAGAGACCATTTAGTTTAAGTCTCTTTTTTGTTGCTTCAGAAAATATTGACCTTACGTCAATTTTAGGCTGATTCTTATTCTTCGCTGCAATCTGTTGTAATTACCGCTCTGTTTTAGCAAAGTACCTATCTTTTTTAAGTCTTAATGCAACACCCCAATTCAAAAATGGCTGTGGTGGTAATCGTTTGGGCGTCGGACGATTTTGAATCAATTTGGTTGTATCATCTGACCCACCTGAAGCATATAAAGCGATTTGTTGGCCATATAAAATCCCAAGTCCTATGCCGCCACCATTGTAACAACCTGCCGCAAAGGCATTGTTATCGACTTGGCCAAACACATTAGCGTTATTTTTACTGACACAGGTAATTCCCGACCAAGTATATTTAATCGCGTCGGTGCCCAGAAGCGGAAAACGTTTTCTTAATCCTGCAATATGTGTCATTTTTCGTTGTTTTAAGTTTGTTGGTGACATCGACATTGGGCGCCAAACTTCTGCTGTGTTTCTGATCATCAGGCGTCTATCTTTCGTCAGTCGAACCGTTGCACCCATGGCATGTGCTGACAACAATCCCCATTGTGGTGCTTGTCCAATGGATTGATACTCTGCATCGCTTAGGCGGCGCGTTAAACTCGCTGTTAATGTTAAAGGAAATACTCGGTCCCTCTTCAAACCTATTGAAGGCATAAAGCCGTTGACAGCAAATATTAATCCATTTGTGATTATTGTGCCGCTAGGACAATTGACTTGATATGTTTTACAGCCATTGATGTTAGTCGACTTCCATTCGAGCATGGGAGAGTGTTCAAATAAAGTCACATTTTCTGGCAGTATATCGATAAGGCCCATTGCTAAGCTAGCAGGCTGTAACATCACTGCGCCTTTTGTTTCGATTCCTAAGCGATAATAACTGGTACCCAATCTATTTTTTAATGACATGCCTGAAAGTACATTATGTTCAAGATTTAACTGATCTAGTGTTTCAGAAAAACGTTGTAATTTTTGCTCATTTTGAATACTGGCCGTAGCATGTATTTTACCTATCTCACTCCAATCACATTGTATTTTGTGCTCTTCCACCAATGCCTTAGTTGCTTCTAATCCGGCCTTATTTAGTTGGTATTTCTGTTGGTAGGTGGATAATCCAGTATCTGACAGATGGCCATCGTTTAAGGTCGAGTCAACCAAATACCCAGAATTCCTAGCACTGGCTCCTTCGCCTGCCTTTTGACCATCAATCAGTACGATACGTTTATTGGGATGTAACAAAGCAAGTGTTCTAGCCGCAGATAAACCGGTATACCCAGCGCCAACCACCAACCAGTCAGTTTTAATATCGCCAACGACTTGAGCACAGGGATCTGTGCTGGCGATAATTTCACTCCAGCCACAGGTATTATCATTTTTAGGTGTTTTTATATCATTCATAACGCAATAAACCAGCTTGATTAGTGATATCCACACAACGCAGTATCTGGGTTTCATAGGTCCGTGATTCTACATTTGACACATTCACATATTGAACATGTGCACCTTTGTGGTGGACTTGTAATCGAATAAAACCGCGGTGCCGACCATCACTCCAAATAATCTCTTTGTTATTAGCCGTATTGAGATCATCAAAACGCTTCATAACATCTGTACCAAGACTTTCCATAATTGAGCGAGGTGAAGTAACACCCGTTGCGCCAAGTTCGATACCTATCGATTGACCTTCGTCATCAAACAACTCATTTTGCCAGTAACTATGGCTGTCACCTGATATTACTAATAAATCTTGAACGTTGGCGTCTTTAGCTATTTGATAAAATCGTTCTCGAGCAGCGGGATAACCCGACCAAGTATCGAGGTCTGAAGGTAATGAATACTTACCAAGGTGGGTTCGCTCAACCAGCTTTTGTTGTTTTTCTAGACTCAGTTTGTCACGTAAATTATTCAGTATGGGATCGTCTAAATTTGGTGCGATGGATTTAGCAATAACAGATTGATTACCAATAATGCGCCATCGACGCCCAGCGCTTACGGATTCATTTAGTTGTTCTTTTAAAAAGCGTTGCATTTCCTTAGATATCATCTCACGGTTGGGTGCGTTAATGACATCTTGTAGAAACGTTGTCGCTTGTGCTTTGCTTTGAATATTGGGTAAATGTTGATTATAACTGACTTGCTGACTGCGGCCTGTGTGACGACTTTCAAGTGTGATCAAGCTGGCAAGATCGCCAAATTTATAATGTCGCCAATATTTTGCTCGATCACTTGTTTTGACAGGATCACGCACTGGTAACCATTCGTAGTAGGCTTGCAAAGATGCACGTCGCCTCGCTTCCCAGCTGCCCTCATTAGATTGATGATTTTTGGCACCACCCATCCAAGGATTATTAGCCGTCTCATGATCATCCCAAATGACAATTAACGGATGCCTAGCATGCATTGCCAATGATCCTTGATCGGTTTTGTACTGTGCGTGTCGTTGTCTGTAATCATCAAGAGACAGTATCTCATGACTAGGTTGATGATTTCGCCCAATACGTTTTCCTGTAACACCGCCAAATCCCTCAACACCATATTCATAAATGTAGTCACCAAGATGTACAACCAAGTCGATAGATGAGTCTTTGGCAATTGCATCATAAACATTAAAGTATCCAAATGGATAATTGGAACAAGTGGTGACTGCCAACACTAATTGTTCAATATGCCCAACAGGCAGAGTTTGAGTTTGACCAGTTGGTGAAATAATATCTTGGACAGCAAATTTATAGAAGTATGCCTGGCCGGGCACAAGATCATGCACAATTATCTTGACGGTATGATCACGACTACTTTGGGTGTTGAATATTCCAGTGGCAACCACATGATTAAAAGCAGCATCGGTCGCAACAAACCAATCCACTTTTACAGGTGTTGTTAAACCGCTGACTCGTGTCCATATCACAACACTGCTTTGGTCTGGATCACCGCTTGCAACACCGTGCGCAAAAACAACTTTATCACCTTGAGCAAACTGACTAGCAGTGCATGCGAATGGTAGCAAAAGAGCACCAGACACTATTTTAATGGCTTGCCGACGGGTAAAATTTTTATGCATTAACTCTTCTCGTTGTTGTGCGGTTTAATGCTTGGTAGAACTCTTGGTGAAACTTTTTTCCGAATTTTAATTTGGAATACCTTTTCATAAGCGTTTTCCAAAAAACTTCATTAAAAAGTACATAACAACAAACAACACACAAATTGAAAATGGCAATATATATACAGACTCATAGGCTCCAGCTAAACCGTAGGCTAGCAATGTCACTAGTCCAGTAACACATGCATACCCAGCTTGGGTTGTAACATGGTCCAGGTGTTCGCATTCAGCTCCCACAGAGGCAAGTACTGTGGTGTCTGATATAGGAGAAACATGATCGCCAAATAAACCACCACTGAGAACAGCAGCAACACATAAATACATGGATGCCCCCAACTCAGACCCAACAGAAATGGCGATAGACATAAGTATTGCAAAGGTCCCATAGGATGAACCAGTTGATAGTGATATCAGTGCGCCTAAACTAAATACCAGCATTGGGAAATACATTGGATCGATACGACCACTGATAACAGACGCTAAGTAATCAGCCGTATGTAGATCTTTGGTGACCGAACTTAATGACCATGCAAGCACCAGTACAATTGATATATAAACCAAGGATTCAGCCCCCTTAATAAATACGCTCAAAGATTCACTGTATGATTTTGATTGATAGCGACGCATCATTTCCATGCAGGTTAACGACGCGGTTAAATATGCAATAGCCAATGTGGATCTGATATGAACACTCGACAAGCCGCCATGTGTTGCATGCCAAGTAATTAATCCACCGACCAATAACAACATAATACCCAGAGGATACAGAAATAAACTGATCCTAGTTTCTATGACATCTTTAGGAATAGTCTGCGCTGACAGTGTCTTGTTGGGAACTAAAATTTCATTCTGTGCTATTTTTGCTAATTTCTCTGATGAGCCCAAAACTGAGCTCTCTTGTGAGCCTTTTTTTGAAAAGTGTTGTGCTTGTTTCATGGGGCCATAGTCCTTACCCAATATAATCAAAATTGGTACCGTAGCCAGGGCAAGAAATGCGTAAAATTGGTAAGGAATAACGTTTATTAATACCGTGAAAGCATTTTCTTCCAAACCGATTTGTGTATAGGACTTTTCAATCAACGAGGTAATATATGCTCCCCAACCAATAAAAGGGATCAAGATACTAATGGGCGAAGAGGTCGTATCAATAATGTAAGCTAGCTTTTCTCGACAGATTTTAAACTCGTCGAATACCGAACGATACAATGGACCCACAATTAAACTATTACCAGAGTCAGTAAAAAATATAGCAAGACCAGAGAGCCAGACTAAAAGTTGTGCTTTTGCACGACTCGTAACAATCGTTGTCATTTTATAAGCAAAAGCTCTTGCACCACCAGACACTTCGAGCAATTTTACGAACCCACCAATGATAAACATGATTAGGATCACTTGAACTTGAGAGCCATTAGACACCTCTTGAAGTACCTGATTTTCCATGGAATCTAATAGTGTATAAAAGAGATTAAAATCCGCAAGAATAAAAGATCCGCTCAAGATACCGCAGACTAATGCTAACAACACATTTTTGCTATATAGCGCAACAAAAATAGTTAACAATGGGGGAATGACAGATAAAAAGCCATAATCATTCATAACATATCAAACCGATGAGCTCGATAGGGAAAAATGGGTACTATGGGTTCTTTATTGTCGAATAAATCAGCCATTATATCGCCAGTTATCGCTGCTAAGGTCATGCCCAGGTGCTGGTGACCAAAAGTATAGGGTACATTTTTGCTTCTAGTCGAGTATCCAATAACAGGTAAAGAGTCTGGCAATGATGGTCGATGAACTAACCAAGCCGAATTTTCTTGAGTGTCTATGTTGGGTAACATTTGTTTGGCCATAGGTAACAGTTTACGAATTCTGTTGTAGTTGGGAGGTGTCTTCAAAACAGCAAGTTCTATTTGACTGGTCATTCTTATACCCATATTCATGGGTGATAACACAAAATTATTTTCGCTATTAACAATCGGCCTACTAATCAGTAAAGAAGTTGATTTAGGTAACATCAAATGGTAACCACGCTCAGTCTCTAAAGGAGTATTATCTTCCAATTGTTTCGCCAGACCACGGGACCAAGCCCCTGTTGCAATCACCACTTTTTGGCTAAATAGCACACCATTTTTACCTTTAAGTTGCATAGTACCACTACGCTCTTGGATTAAATCAACATTGAATTGTTGATAATAAACACCACGCTTAACTAACAAGTCAACCATGCCGTTAACGAGTAACTTTGGAGCATTCACATTTAAGCTATCTTCTTGGAAAAACCCATACTTAAACGATTGGGCCAAATGGGCTTCAAGATCATGAATTTCAGCAGCATTTAAGTATTGGTATTTTGTCCCCACCTTGTCTAAGACTTTTCTTGAACGCAGGGTGTCATCAAATGCATTACCCGAACGATACACTTTGAGCCACCCCTTATCATTAAATAATGAAGAGAAGTGTGTGTTGTCAGTCAGTTTTCGCCAGCTATGTACCGCATGTTGAGACAAAGCGTGTAAATAAGTGGTATTTTTATAAATTGAAGTAGTCCGACTTTGCCCAATAAAACGTACAAGCCAAGGAGAAATTTTAAGTAAATACGAGGGGCGTATCGATAAAGGAGAATGGGATTGAACAAGCATTTTGATAGCATCAAAGAATATGCCTGTTGTGGCTGTAGGCACACAAGAACTATCGACTATTGCACCCGCATTACCAAATGAAGCGCCTGCGCATGGCTTCTCGCGATCAAGTAGCAGTGCATCATGATTTTTTTGTTGCAATCTCAACGCAGTGGCAGCGCCAATCACTCCAGCCGCGATAATAGTTATTTTATTTGTCATGAAGAAGCATTTATTTATGATGTTTCCATAAAAAAATCCAACACCTCGGTGTTGGATTTCACAAAAATAAATTTATATCAAAGTACCGCTTTTTAGCAGCACATTAATGTTACTTAAAAGCGATGCGAAACTTTTGCATACATAAAGCGACCATTAAAACCGTATGGTGAAGTTGAAGCATACGAACGACCAGCAGGCGCCCCTACTGCAACAGGACCATTATCGTCAGTCAAATTATTTATACCTACAGAGACAGCAGTACCGTTATCAAAGTTATAAGCAAATTCAGCATCTAAAAGAACGGCGGCATCACCAGTGATATTAGGAGAGAATTGGAACCATTCCCCGTAATAGTTAGCTCTTACCATTAGTGACCAATCATCAGCAGAGTAACTGGTCGTAAATGAACCTTTTTGCTCAGGTAATCCACGCTCTAGACGATTTAATTTAGTTTGACTAACATTATCACCAAATTTATCAACAGTGGTCTCAGTCCAGTTGTAGGCAAGCGCATACTTCATACTGCCGCCAAAAGCGTCATTTGAGTAGTTAGCAACTACGTCAACGCCTTGGGTAGTGGTATCAAAGTCATTAGTAAAAAACTTAACTTTAGCCAATCCTATTGCATCTGTTACACCCAAAGCAGCTAATTCAGCTCTATCATTATCATCTAATGATACGGCTGAAGTCTGTGTGATCCTGTCGGTCACTTCTATATTGAAATAATCGACAGTAAGAAAGAAGTCGCCGTTTTGATATACGCCACCAAACGCATAACTGGTGGCTTCTTCAGGTGTTAACTCAACGCCACCAAATCTGACAGAAACAGGGTTAGTTGGAGGTAATGTGGCTATATCAACCAATTCACCGCCATCAAACTGTGTTTGCACAGATCGAACATTACTTTGTCCAATAGTTGGTGCGCGGAAACCCGTTCCTACTGAGCCTCGAATTTTGAATGAGTCGGATAACTCATAAATGCTTGCTAGTTTCCAACTAAAGTTTGAGCCAAAATCGCTAAAATCTTCAAATCTGAATGCAACTTGAGCCATAAACGCATCACTAATTTGTGCTTCTGTGTCAAAATATGCTGCTTTACTGGTACGTGACGAAGAGCCTGCATCAGCTGGTTTAAAGCCTGGAAAACCATTTGACCCGATACTAAAACCTTGGTCTACAAGAGGCCCTAATTTAAACGACGCCTCATCACCTGCAGTAATAGTGAATGTCTCTTGTCTAAGTTCAACACCGTATGAAACAACTAACGACTCAAATCCCATTGCCCCATCTAGTTCTTTAGAAAAATCGGCATTCGCTGATTTTTCTAATTGTGCATATGCGCCAGGTGTAAACTGTGTTGGCGTATCTGGGCCTAAAGATGAGTTGATGGTGTTACCGATACGAAACTCTGTCGAATGCTCACCTACGCCTGCACTCAAATCGTAAAGTGTGCCGTCGCTGAATTCGCCACGTGTTCCAACAAACAAAGATAGGTCAACTACGTCTCCACCAAAAAATGGTGTGAAACCGCCGGGGAATCTTAAATTGTGAGCGTAACAATTGGCACCGGATAAAGAGGCAAGTGCTGCAGCATCAGGCGCATTATCTACAATAGCCACCACTGGACAAGCAGAATTATCAGTGGCACCTGGTGTTAAATCAGCGGTAAGAATGGAAGCACTACCGTCTTCAAGCGTTGGTCCTCTAAATATTCCACCACGGGTGTTGGGGTTACGAAAATAAAAACCACCCTCAACTGTTTTTTCTGACCAATTACCGAACAGATAGGCTTCACTTTCACCGTCTAAGTCGATGCCAGCATTGACAAATAACTTCAAATCATCTTTGATCTCAGGTGAACCCCACACCTGCGCGGCGGGTGTTCTAACATTACTATTACCGGCATCAATCAATCCTTGAGCATCGCTACGTTGTGTACTTCTGCTAGTAGGATCTTGCTGATTGGATTCAAAACTTAAATTGATAAAGCCATCATCACTTAAGGGTAAACCAACATTACCTGATATGGTTAGTAAGTCTCCGTCACCTTCAGAAAACTGACCCATTTTTGCTTCTATTACGCCGCCAGAGTCGTTGTCTTTAAGAACAAAGTTGATTACACCGGCAACTGCATCTGAACCATATTGTGCCGATGCACCATCACGTAATACCTCAACTTGTTTTAAAGCAATCGCAGGTATAGTAGATACATCGGGGCTTTGGGCACCGTCAGCAATACCACCACCTGAAAAGGCTATAATGGAACCTTTATGACGACGCTTTCCATTAACTAAAACTAAAGTTGAATCAGGTGACAGGCCACGTAGGTTTGCTGGTCTGACAATAGTTGCACCGTCTGAAATCGCTTGCGCATTAACGTTGTATGAAGGAGTAACCGTACGTAACAAAGTCGCCATGTCAGAAGGTCCGTTAGCCATCAACTCACTACCGCTAATAACATCTATAGGCACAGGTGAGTCAGCTACTGAACGAGGTGCAGCACGAGAACCTACCACTACAATCACTTCAGCGTCATCTTTCTTGCTTTCTTCTGCAGCAATTACAGGTAGCGCGACACAGGTCATTCCCATGGCAATTACTAAGTTTTTGATCTTGAATTGATTAGACAAGTTTTTATCCTATTTAAGAATTATATAATGTTAAAATTGGTAGGTGGGCTCCATCAAATGGATACCTTGTTAGCTGACTCATCCAGTTTCAGTATTTCAGTCCTTAAAAAGCCAATTGATATCATGCTCCTTCTTAAGAACATTAGATATTAGACTAAAGTAGTACTTACAGATGAGTTAATAGGATGATTCTTTTGAATATTATAAAATACCACCCTATAAAGGTGATTTTTCTATATCTGGTTTAAAAAACTTAAAATACCTGCCCTAAATTGAAACTAAAACAAGCTCGTTATTTTTTTAAATTAAGGTTTTAATCGGTATCTTTTATTTTTTAATTATTTAGAAGAATTGGTCTCGTTTATCCATTGGCTAATTAGGTGGGCAATACGTTTGTTGTCGTTTTCTGCGTAAGTGAGTAATAATTTCGCCATGCCTTGCTTCGCTTTTACTTTAGGTTGCTGACGAGTAAACAGTTTACCAAGTGGTGACTGATATAATCCTGATTTAGCGGCATTTGCCATAGGTTCAGTTGTCCTTAATATCGGCCTTTTTATCTTTGGCAAATAGTAATAAAAATACACCAAGCATGATGGCCATATCGGCAACATTAAAAATACCAGTTCTTAAAGGTCCAATACCGACATTTAAAAAGTCGATGACTGCGCCATTATTTAAAGCCCTGTCATAAAAATTACTGATACCTCCAGAAAAAATCAACGTTAGCGCAGTCAATCCATATACTGTTTGAGTCTTAGTTCTTAAGATATAAACCAGCAAAGCAGATAGGACTAAACCTACCGCACAAACAAATATCCAAAATTTAGCTGAATCCGACATACTGCTGCCCAAACCTAAAAAAGCTCCCGTATTTTCTGCGTATCCGATACGTAAGATATCGCCCCAGTAGCTGGTCATTTCAAACCTAGGCAAAGACTCCGAGGCGAACCACTTGGTGCCTTGGTCAATTCCGACACTAATTAGACAAATCACCAATATCATTTGTATGCGTTTTAATGTGCTCATTTATGTGTATTCAACCGTGAATGCTTAAGTTTTAATATTGAGCAGATTATTCCATGCTCCACTATCGCCCGTCCATAAGGAGCTGACTTAAATTTGTACTTTTTATAAAAAAAATACTTAAAACAAATACTTAAAATAACTTTATAAAACCGATCTACAAAATTAGCCCACAAAATAAATTAACAACTAATTAACACTCGGTTAGTAATTATCTATTTTGGATCTAAAAGCAGCACTCAATATACTGGCAATCTATTGTATTATTTTACAAATAATTAAACCTTTTAAATTTGAAGATGTGCGAGAAGCATTAACTGAGGCGGGTATATCAGGATTGACCGTGACAGAAGTAAAAGGTTATGGGCGTCAAAAGGGTCATACTGAAACCTATCGAGGGGCAGAATACAAAATAAACTTTTTACCCAAAGTTAAGCTTGAAATTGTACTCGCAGATGATCAAATAGAACGTTGTATTGAAGTAATTATCGCTACGGCTAAAACTGGAAAGATTGGTGATGGAAAAATATTCGTATCTGAAGTTGAACGCGCTATAAGTATTCGTACCTCTGAAGAGGGTGATGAGGCGATATAGAAGATGCAAAAAACAGACGGCATATTGCAGTTGTTCTCAAAACAAGCTGAGCCACGAATACAAAAAATAATGCCATATTTCAATTTTAAAATTTAAAAATTTTAAACTGAGAGCCAAAATGCAAGAAATCAATAGTGCCGTTGAAACATTGGTACAAAGCTCTAATACCTATTTTTTACTCATTGGTGCAATTATGGTATTTGCCATGCACGCTGGATTTGCCTTTTTAGAGGTCGGCACCGTAAGGCATAAAAACCAAGTTAATGCGTTAGTAAAAATTACTACTGATTTTGCTGTTTCTTGTATCGCCTACTTTTTTATAGGTTATTGGATAGCTTACGAAGTTAACTTTTTCAGTCATGCGCAAGTACTGACCGCTAATAATGGTTATGACTTGGTGAAGTTTTTTTTCTTAATGACTTTTGCAGCTGCCATTCCTGCCATTATCTCTGGGGGCATTGCTGAAAGAGCGAGGTTTTATCCATTTTTGATCGCCTCAGCTTTGATCGTTGCCGTGATATATCCGTTTTTTGAAGGAGTCATATGCAACGGTAGCTATGGTTTTCAAGCTTGATTACAACAAACCACAGGAGCAAGGTTTCATGACTTTGCTGGCTCTGTCGTAGTGCATGGTATGGGCGGGTGGTTAGCTTTAGTAGCCGTATATTTTTTAAGTTTACGTAAGGTCGTGACAAAGACAATAGACTCATCTCTTTTGCTCCCTCAAACATTCCATTTTTAGCCCTTGGTACATGGATTTTATGTATTGGTTGGTTTGGCTTTAATGTAATGTCAGCACAAAGCATGGATGGTATCAGTGGCTTAGTCGCCATCAATTCTTTGATGGCGATGGTTGGTGGTATTTTAGCAGTCTTATGGTTCGGTAAAAATGATCCAGGTTTTATTCATAACGGGCCGCTAGCAGGTTTAGTGGCGGTATGTGCAGGCTCAGATGTAATGCATCCAATTGGTTCATTATTGGTAGGGCTAATAGCAGGTTGGATTTTTGTGAAATTATTTACCATCATGCAACAAACTAAAAAAATTGATGACGTATTAGGTGTATGGCCTTTGCACGGGGTATGTGGTGCTTGGGGTGGCATTGCAGCTGGCATCTTTGGTTTAGGATCATTGGGTGGATTAGGTGGTGTGTCATTTATCGCACAAGTGATCGGTACTTTCGCCGGTATCACTGTCGCTTTATTAGGTGGTGTTTTAGTCTATGGTTTAATTGGTCAATTTACCAATATTAGATTAAGTAAAGAAGAGGAGTTTAAAAGGTGCTGATTTAAGTATTCATAGCATCGGTTCAGTCAATCACGACTAAGATTTTTTTATTTTTTAATAAGACTTCATGGATGAAGTCTAGAGATTCTAAATGCGGCTTTTGCTTAACCTTTGGATCTAAACTTATGACATCTAACAACACTAGTTTACTTAATGAAATTTTTTACATGAGAAAGCTCATCGTTAAGCATCTTACTATATTAGCGGTGATCTGAACATGTGTTCTGTTATTCGCTTTGGTTCACCATATGGCTTTGCGCTAGCTATTGGTTTTTGGATCCTGCTTAGTCTTAGTTACACCCCCCAAGAATTTCACTTTGAACAACATTGTTGTGGGGTTGAGATCGTATAAGTGATATCGAACAAGCTAGTTTTTATAATTATTTTCAGACCGACAGTAAAGCATTCAAAACTATTGATGAACAAAAGCTTGATAAAGTACAGCTGACTTATTTAGTGTGCTTGTTTAGTGAGCTTATTGTTGACCAAGCATGCTCAATTGAACATCTTTCACCCGCAGAATTAGCTGAAAAAAATGACAAAGTATGCTGGGTACTGACCTTAACTCTAAATAACAAACTTAAACCAACTAACATACTGTAATTACCTGTGGTTTTTCTTTTTTTCATATTTTGAATTGAGTTCAAGACCTTTCTCATACAGTCTGTTCATCTTTGTGTCAGAGCGTTTAAAATAATATAACCATTTCAAATACTGATTTTTTAACGCTTGCTGATAAATACCCTGCACCTGAAAACGTACCGCAGAAGTTTGACTGATAAAAGGTAATCTAATCGGTTTACCCTGTATTCTTAATTTTAAACATATTTCAGTATCTTCAAAAA
>CAZMDX010000325.1:0-10750 GCA_964564805.1 uncultured Pseudoalteromonas sp.
CAACATCACTGCGGTAACTTCTTCGGCAATCAGAATGCAGTGTTCTGGGATCTCGCGTTTTGCGTTCTTATCAGTTGTTATACCCAGTATATTGGCCAACACCCTATTGCCCATGTCTTCAACATCTACAGCACGTTCACGCATGTAGGGGTCATTCATAGCTTGGAATTGACGAATATAACTCTCTACCACCATTTTTAAAGATGTTGGCGCATCCCATCCAGATTTAATTTCTTTCTCAACATCTCGGCCTAAGCTGTTTGCATCGAGTAAGTGATAATAAAGCTGAAAAATAGCACGCACATCATCAGGAACTTCACCTTGAATTCGATCCGATAACACTGCCATATCAGCCTGGGTTTGTCTCACCGCCTGGCGGTAATTTTGAACTTGTATTTGCTGATTTTTACTGCGCTTAGGAACATGATTACGAATACTGACCAACATGTTCTGTAAATAACCAACACCACTAGCTAATCCTGAAGAGCCTGGTACGCCGTTTAGCGATTTTTGCCAATCTTTAGGGATATTTTCTTGTAAAAGATTAATCGAGCCCCGTGCTTTCGCATTGGCAATTTCAACTGCCAGTTGCATCGCAAGCGTGACCAAAAACGCTTCTTCGTCTTCGCTAAAACGTCTTTTGTGTTGTTGCTGAAGAATTAATACACCTAGTACTTTGCGTTGATGGATTATCGGGGCACCCAAAAAAGCGTGGTAGTTATCTTCTTGTACTTCTGGGTAGTGTTTGAAACGAGGGTGTCTTTGAGCATCACTAATATT
This sequence comes from uncultured Pseudoalteromonas sp., assembly GCA_964564805.1. Classification (GTDB taxonomy): domain Bacteria; phylum Pseudomonadota; class Gammaproteobacteria; order Enterobacterales; family Alteromonadaceae; genus Paraglaciecola. The sequence continues at coordinate 781 of CAZMDX010000325.1, forward strand.
GAGAGGTTCTTCACGTTGGCCAATCAAACCAACCAAACCTTCTGAAAAGCCAATAGACACTTTGCCTACAGCAGTTTTTGCAAGACCTTCAGTCGCAACCAACATAAAATGTTGTTGTTCGTAATCAGCTAAATAAATACTACATGAGTCGACTTTTAAGGCCTCTATTAACCTATTAGCCAAACAGCTTAACGCATCATCAAATATCGGAATTTGATTCACTTCTTGAACAATACGTTTAAGCGTAGTTAGCATAAGACTTATTTATCTCTCATGTATATCTGGTTCGAAAATTAGACCTTCCTGCGCCGTTTCATTTTTTGATAGTTGCCTTGATTTTGCCCTGCAATCTCTGGCATGGCAGTAGCTGAAAATTCTTTCATCACTCGGCGATACACATCCCGTTTAAAAGAGACTACATTACGCACCGGGTACCAAAAGCTCACCCAGCGCCAGTCGTCAAATTCAGGATGACCTGATTGTAATAAATCCACATCCTCTTCTTTACAAACAAGTTGCAATAAAAACCACTTCTGCTTCTGACCTATACAAACAGGATTGCTTCCCTGCCTAACCAATCGCTTAGGCAGTTTGTAACGCAACCAATTCTTGGTGACAGCCAGAATTTTAACTTGTTCTGGCTTCAGACCTACTTCTTCATGGAGTTCGCGATACATTGTTTGTTCGGCAGTTTCACCTTCATCGATTCCGCCTTGCGGAAACTGCCAGGAGTGTTGTCCATAGCGCCTTGCCCAGAATACTTGACCTGACTCATTGCAAATCACTATGCCAACATTAGCGCGGAATCCTTCGGCATCAATCACTTAGGCTCCCGAGAACTCAATTCTTTTAATGTGACGTATTCTTCCATAAACTACAGCGTATTCAAAGCAATAAAAAAATATTCCCAAGCCAAAGAGTTCAAATGAAAATATTTAGTATACTAAACACCGAACCTGACTCGATCCAAGACCTAATGCAAAGAGCAGCAGCGCTAGCCGGTCTAACCCTTGGTGAGATCGCGGAGACCGCAGATGTGAAAGTCCCCATAAACTTCAAACGCGAAAAGGGTTGGACAGGTCAACTCATTGAACTTTGTCTAGGTGCCAGCGCAGGCTCTAAGACACAACAAGACTTTGCAAAGTTAGGTATAGAATTAAAAACCATTCCAATAGACAAGCACGGCAAACCCTTAGAAACGACTTATGTATGTTATGCACCGCTTACCAATATAGCTGGAGTAGAGTGGCAAACCAGCAGCGTCAAAAACAAAATTCAACAAGTACTTTGGGTGCCTGTCGACGGCAGAAGAGACGTTGCTCCACAAGATAGATGTATCGCCACCCCTTTTTTATGGTCGCCCGATTTATCACAAGACAATCAATTACGCGCCGACTGGGAGGAACTAATGGAAATGATAGCCCTTGGTCAAATAGAGAATATTACCGCTAAACACGGTCAATACCTGCAGCTTCGCCCAAAAGCGGCCAACGGTGATGCATTAACTGAAGCTATCGGTAACAATGGACAGATTATTTATACTCGGCCAAGAGGTTTCTATTTAAGAAAAGAGTTTACTAATAAAATTCTACAAGATTTTTTTAAGACTCAGGAATACTAGCGACAAGCCTGAGTTTTGCACTCACACTTATCGCTAAATACTTAATTAATATCTATCGTTTACTTGGGGTCCTCAACACCATCAATCTAATTTCAGTCATATCTTCCATAGCAAATGTGATGCCTTCACGGCCTAAACCAGATTCTTTTACTCCTCCATAAGGCATGTTGTCTACTCGCCAACTGGGTACGTCGCCAATGACAACACCGCCCACATCCAATTCGTCCCATGCTTTATGGGCTTTATAAATATCTCTAGTGAATACCCCAGCTTGTAAACCAAATTGACTGTTATTAACTTCTTTTAAGGCTTCATCAAAATCACTAAAAGAACTGATAATAGAAACGGGACCAAATGCTTCTTCTGTATTGATAGCCGCATCACTTGGTACGTTTTCCAATAAAGTAGCTTGCAGCATATTGCCCGCGCGTTGACCACCACATAATAAATTAGCCCCTGCAGCAACGGCATCTTGCACCCAATGATCTAAACGTATGGCTTCTGATTCAGAAATCATCGGACCAATGAATGTGTCCTCATTCAAGGGATCACCATGAATTAAATTGGCAACTTTATCGGTATAACGTTGTTTGAAGTCATCATAGATTGACTCATGCACAATTACACGTTGCACACTGATACAACTTTGACCTGATTGGTAGTAAGCACCAAATACAATTCGTTCTATAGCGTCGTCTAAATCACTGTCAGCGTCCACTACACAAGCTGCGTTACCGCCTAATTCGAGGATCACGGGTTTCTTGCCTGCTTTAGCCTTTAGCTCCCACCCAACTTGTGGCGAACCAGTAAAACTTAGTAGCTTAAATCTTTCATCTGTGGTGAACAAATCTGCACCATCACGGCTACATGGTAGGATCGAAAACGCACCTTTAGGAAGATCTGTTTCAGCTAATACTTCACCGATGATCAGTGCACCTAGCGGAGTTCTACTGGCTGGTTTAAGAACAAAGGCACATCCTGTTGCGATAGCCGGTGCCACTTTATGTGCGGCTAAATTTAGCGGAAAGTTGAAAGGTGATATAAACGAACATGGACCAATTGGTACTCGCTTGTACATGCCTGTATAACCTTTAGCACGAGGCGTAATCTCGAGGTTTATGACCTCACCATGCATACGCACGGACTCCTCAGCAGCAATTCTGAAAGTATCAATTAAACGTGTTACTTCACCACGAGAATCTTTAATTGGTTTACCTGCTTCTATACATAAAGCGTGTGCCAATTCGTCAAACCTTTCCTCAAAGCGTTTAACACAATGATTGAGAATATTTTGGCGCTCATAGGGTGCCATTTTATTTAATAAAGGCTGACTTACAGCAGCAGCTGCGATCGCTTGGTCAATGACCTCGGCATCAGCGATAGCTGCATAAGTGGCCACTTCATTGGTATATTTATTAGTTACCGCCAAACCTTGATTGGCAAATACGGCTTCATTAGCCAGATAATAAGGGTAAGCTTTAGCTAACATAGAATCTCCTAGGTCACATCTGGGTTAAATAGCATCGCTACGTATGCGTATTGTTTGATTTAAAGTCTTGTCGTTTAATGAATAATCTACTGGCACATCAATTAAATGAACTCCGGGTTCAGCTAAACACTTTCGCACTTGTGGGAGTAACTCATCAGCCGCGGCTATTCGCCAACCTTTACCACCATAACTTTCCACATATTTAACAAAATCAGGGTTACCATAATCTAGACCGTAGCTTTCAAATTCCATATTGGCTTGTTTCCATTTGATCATACCATAAGCATCATCACGCAAAATAATCACCACTATATGAAGCTTAAGTCGCACAGCTGTTTCTAACTCTTGGCTGTTCATCATAAAACCACCGTCACCACATACTGAGATTACGGGTTTATCTGGGTATACCATTTTAGCTGCCATAGCCGAGGGTAAACCGGCCCCCATAGTTGCTAATGCATTATCTAGTAATAATGTGTTGGGTAAAGCTGCAGGATAATTACGTGCAAACCAAATTTTGTACACACCGTTGTCGAGAGTGACAATGCCATCATCTGGCATCGCTGTGCGTATATCTTTGACAAATCGCTCAGGCAAAATCGGGAAACGGGCATCATTTTCACTTTCAGCTCTGTGTTCAAGATAAGCGTTATGAGCTTTAAAAAAGAAATTAAAGTCCCAGCCTATTTTAGCAACAATCTGTTCCTTTATCTGCCAGATGGTATTGGCAATATCACCAATCACTTCCAATTGAGGGAAATACACGGGGTCAACCGCTGCTTGCTCAAAGTTTATATGGATAACCTGCTGACCATCATTCTTCATAAAGAAAGGTGGTTTTTCTACCACATCATGCCCGACGTTAATAATTAAATCGGCACAATCAATAATACGGTGCACAAAATCACCTGATGACAAGGCTGTATTACCCATGAACAAATCATCATTTTCATCAAGTACACCTTTTCCCATTTGGGTGGTGACATAAGGGATACCAGTTTTACTGACTAACTCTTTGAGCATTTTAGACGTTAATTTACGATTAGCTGCAGCACCGATAAGCAACAATGGTGATTTGGCAGACTCAATCATCTCTACCGCCTTATTAATTGCTTTATATTCGGCAATCGGGCGTCGACTCACGCTGGGCGTCAGCAAATATGCATGGGTGTCTTCTGCCGCAATATCTTCTGGCAATTCAATATGTGTAGCACCAGGTCGTTCATCATGGGCAAGCCTAAATGCTTCGCGTACCGCAGAAGGGATGCGATCGCCACTGACTAATTGGGTGGTATACTTAGTAATAGGACGCATCATGTCGACAACATCGATGACCTGAAAACGCCCTTGTTTACTGGTTTTAACTGGCTTTTGCCCTGTTATCATTAACATAGGCATTGCGCCTAATTGTGCATATGCGGCTGGAGTAACAAGATTTGTTGCTCCAGGACCGAGTGTCGATAAACACACACCAACTTTACCAGTTAATCGACCATATGTGGCAGCCATAAATCCTGCGCCTTGTTCATGGCGAGTCAAAATGAGTTTAATGTGTGACTCTCGCAAAGACTCTAATAAGTCGAGGTTTTCTTCACCTGGAATACCAAATATATATTCGACACCTTCGGTTTCTAGGGCTTTTACGAATAAATCAGACGCTTTCATAGATACTCCTTTAGTTTGCAGGGTTAACAACAAATAAGAACATAATCTTAATTTGTTTATCTAGTTCCATAATCTGTTTGTTACTAGTGAAGGTAAAGTGTAAAAAACCGATTGGATAAATCATTTTTTTATATGCAACTCAATCTTATAAGCAGTCATTCTTCACAAATAAGAAAAACTTTAACTCAGTTTATTTCAAATATAATTAAATGTCAGAGGACCAGGGCCGTTCCACTAAACATTGCACGATGTCTAATTGCCACTGGGTTGTCTGCGCTCTTACTAATAAATTAATAATGGCATTTTTATCACTTTTATGACTAGCTAGATACCAATCATCAACCAAATCCTTCAATTTCATACCAATGCTATTTAAAGTAGGACTTGGGAAATAATGACTAAATACAGCTAAGTTATCGACCAACTTAACAAGTACTTGCTTAATATAAGTTACTAATTCTTGACTATATTGTTGTCTTATTTCGGCTGATAACATTTGAAAATCGTGAAGTCGTGTTGTCAACAAACTAACAAATTCCTCAGCTGTATTTTGCATGTTTTCATGTAGATTTTGTTGATGCTGGTCGAACTTTTTAGGTGAACTACCGTCACACAATTTGTATCCAATAGCAGCCTTACTATCAATGCCAATAGTGATTGGCAGCAAACTAACGATAAGCTTAGCTAGGTTGAAAAGTTCTGTTGTAGAGCCTTTTTTAAGTTCTAGCTCAATTTCGCAAATTGGCATATTTTGATGTCCTGAAGTTACCTCACCTAAATCCCACACTAATTCAACAATGTCGCCATCTGGGAATTCAAGTAAGTAAATTTTTCGTTCAAAATGAGTGCTAAAGAGTGTTTCAATCGAAGCTTGCATGTCATTAACATCGATAGTTTTTGGCCATGCTGACGCAGGAAACAACGCAAGGTCTGGTACGCCAACATTTTGCTTTTTTAACTCATCAAGTTGTACATTATATTCGGGACGTTGATGTAATCCGCCAATAGACTTTCCTGAGGTTTTTAACGTTTGCTCAAACGTTTGTTCATTTCCTCTTATTCTCAAACCTATGGCGTGCTGTCTTAATGTCCTATTTGGGGTATCAAAATAATGATTTGTCAATACCTGAGTCTCTTGAGTGATGTGGGCATTAATTTGTGACAGCAATTTGGTTTCAATAATCTCACCAGCGTTTTCGTTGGTGAGTAATTTAAGTTCAATTTCGTATTCCATAAAACCTTTTTAGATGCTAATAGCCAGCTTCGATATATTTGTGTCACTTTAGCCTTTCGAATTCGACTATACAATCTAGCACTGTCGCAAAAGCTTGCCGATACAACAACTCTATCGTCCTAAACACAAATAGTCCCTTGCCTTTCTTTTGGTCAAGCAATACCATTTAAATAATTTTTTAGGAGTAAATTTTTTGATGATGCGCAAGCGATTAGTTTTATTTTTTTTATGCATGGCTACCAGTTTTATAAGTGCTCAATCTTTAGCTCAAGAACCTAATGATAGTGAAGGCGAGATCCGCTATATTTCTGACGATTTATTTACTTATTTACATTCAGGACCGGGGCGAAACTTCAGAATTTTAGGCTCTGTTGTAGCCGGTACGCGTGTCACATTGCTTCAAGAAAATCCTGAGAACAGTTTTGTTGAAGTAATCGACGACAAGCAACGCACAGGATGGGTAGATGCAGAATTTATCAATATCAGCAAAAGCGTCAGAGAACTGGTGCCTGGTTTGCGACAACAAGTAGAAAAAACTGACAAAATAATCCTTCAGCAGCGAAGTAGCATTGATTTGCTTAACCAACAGATAATCGACCTCACGTCACAAAATACAAATTTAAAAAAGAAGTTAGGTGACACAGAAAAAGAAAATGCAAAAAAAGCCCAAACACTTGCGGATTACGACCAAACGGCACAAATGGAATGGTTCACTCGCGGTGGAATCGTTGCAGTCATTAGCCTACTTCTAGGGATTATTCTAACTTACTTGCCTAAAAAAAGGCGGAGAGACGATAACTGGATGTAGACAATGTCCTAATAATTGAGTGTGTTTTTATGGGTTGAATTTGATTTTCTAACTCACATTGGGAAACGACCGAATTAAATGACTTACATTAATAAGAAGAGTTGGTAAAAGCCAAATTAATATCCAACAAAACGGTATTTAAAGCCATTATTTAATGAGGTGTTGGGTGATGAAAAACACTTGAGCCCATTGCTATATTTTAGGTAATGCTAGACCTGAAAAAGACACTAAGGACACAGTCTAAAATTGATGGGCATTTTTTTTATACAATATATTCTACAATTGAATTTTTATTTGTCGCTTAGATAAAATGGTCTTTTTTTAATTAAATCATGCCCCTTGAATACAACTACAAAAAGGAATCGTAATGGGCTTATTAGCAAAACTCTTTAAAGCATTAAATTCAGACTCATCTCCTTGGCAATTGGCATTTGGCTTTGCTCTTGGCATGGTAATGGGTCTCACTCCTCTTTTGGGTTTACACTCCGTTTTATTATTGTTTGTGGTTTTATTTTTTCGAGTAAACTTAACTAGTTTCCTTGTTTCATGGGCTGCATTTTCAGTGCTCACAATCCCCCTTAGCGTGTTCTTATCCAATCTAGGAGAAGGTTTATTAGTCAATGAAGGACTAAAACCAGTTTGGACAGCTCTGTATAGCTCTTATCTTGGTCAATTAAGTCAGTTTTACCATACCCTGACATTAGGTAGTCTATTGGCTTCAACTGTTTTATTTCCACTCATATTGCTCGGTAGTAAAAAAATAGTTGAACAGTATCGCCTAAGGTTTATGCAATGGGTCAATCAATGGCGCGTGGTGCAGTTTATTAAAGGCACAAACTTCTACCAACTTTATCGAGCATTAGGAGCATAAATATGAAATCTATTATTCGTTTACCTGGTTTATTTGCATTTTTTATTATTGTTGGCCTAATCACTGCTGGCAGCATATTATTTCTGGATTATTGGATCAAAATTGTTGCTGAAAAAAGTCTCACAAAAACAACAGGTGCAGAAGTCAATATTGGCTCAGTTGAACATACCTTTTCACCTTTTGGTATCACTCTAAATCGCGTACAACTGACTGATCCACAAGCACCACAAACTAACCAACTCGAAGCGGAGACTGTTTCAGCTAGAATCAACCTAGCGCCGATGTTACTTCGTAAACTCATCATTGATGACTTGACCATAAACGGCATTCAATTAGGGTCGTTAAGAGATGTAAAAGGTCACGTTTATCGGAAACCTATAAAAGCGCTAAACCTTGCTGAAGATATTTTTGCTGATGTTAAAGAACTTCTAAGTGTTGATGAAATATTGGCTAAATCCCCCCTTAAAACGACAAAAGCTATCGAAAATACTCAAGCTATATTTGCAAAACATAGTGAAGTGTTACAACAACAATATGCCGCATTACCAGAAAAAAATGAACTAGCTAAGTATCAAGTGCGAATAAAAGCCTTAACTGATACGGACTATAAAGACCCAATAAAGTTAGCCTTGGCTAAAAAAGAATTTGATGCGATCAAAGAAGAAATATTAAAGGACAAAAAACTACTAAGCGATTTTAAACAATCAGTTGTCCGAGCAAAAAATGAATTATCACCCCAATTATTAGCACTTAAAGCTGCGCCTGAGCAAGATTATGCACAACTAAAATCATTAGTTACTGGCGATACAAATGCCATCAATGATGTCACCGCTTTAGTATTTGGAGAACAAGTTGGTCAATGGAGCCAATATGCTTTAGCCACTTTCAATATTGTTGGTCCGATGTTAAGAGCTCAAGGCCAAGCTGAAAAAGAACAACAGGGTCATACAGGCAGATGGATAAATTTTGACGATACGTCATCCTTACCTGACTTATGGATTAAAAAAGCTCAAATATCCCTGCAATGGCGACAAGAAAAAATTATCAGTGATTGGCAAGATATCACCCACCAACATGATATTTTAGGGCGCTCAACACTGTTTTCTGTTAATTCAACCAGCAGCTCGTTGTGGCAGTCCTTAATACTTAATGGAGACTTATGGTTGGATCAATCAAGTGTCAAAGCCAATCAGAACTGGGCATTGTCTGGATTAAAGTTGTCTACGTTAGCCTTGGTCTCGCAGGAAAAATTAACCAGTCAATTAGTGTCAGGTTTGTTATCAAGTTCAGGCAAAGCATCGTTAAATGGGGAAATAGTTTCAGGTACTGGTAATATTGACTTTCAGAAATTAATTATCGAAGCAAAAGGTAGTAACAAAATAACGAATATTGTGGCCAAAACTCTGAATCAGCTCAAAAAACTGACTATTAATACTGATATTGGTGGGACCGTAGATAATCTTAACTTATCTTTCAGTTCTGATCTTAATAAACGCATTGGTGCTGCATTGTTGTCTAATGTTAGTTCTGAGCAAAGTGCCAAGCTCGACGAACTAAAGCAAAAACTTAATAACAAAACCGAAGGTGTAATGAGTACTAACAACGATCAGTTAGCTCAATGGCTTGATTGGGAAACGGTAGCTAATGGAGGTTTAGGTAACATTAACGAATTACTAGAGACAAGGATAAGTAGCTTGGTAGATAATAATAAAGATGAGTTAAAAGATAAGTTAAAAAACAAACTGTTTAACAAACTTTTTAATTAAAACAGAGGATTGTTTATCCTTAATAAGCCACCGAATTCACAGCTAAAATAGCTTTATCTCACTAAGCAGTAACATATGGTTTTTGATACCACTAGCCCTCTCCTTAAAACCTCTGCATAATAAGGAATGGTGATTAATTGGAGACATAAATAATGAAATTAGTGATAGCAGTTTTGTTCACACTATTTTGTTTGCTTCAATATCGTTTATGGTTTGGTAAAAATAGTGTGCCTGACTTTATGATTTCAAGTAAAGAAGTGGCATTGCAAATTGCCCACAATGCCAATCTGAAACAACGAAACAGTTTGTTAAAAGCGGATATCAGTGATTTGAAAATTGGCTTAGAAGCAGCTGAAGAACGTGCCAGAAATGAACTAGGCCTCATAAAACAAGGCGAAACATTCTATCGTATTTTGCCTTCTGACGATTAATTAAATGAACTCACTTTCTCAGTACTCTGTTGTTCTGCCTGCCGCTGGTATCGGTAAACGTATGAAAGCAGAATGCCCTAAACAA
>CAZMDX010000326.1:0-1652 GCA_964564805.1 uncultured Pseudoalteromonas sp.
CTTAATAAACGGCAAATATTTGCCGTTTATTAAGAAGAAGGCAAATTTATGTTAAAGAGATTTTCATATGGGTCGATACAGTTTTTGAGAGAGCCAGTAGTAATGATTTTTTAAATACAAAATTATTACTCTATTAGTGTTATTTAACCAGCCGAATTAACATTCGGTCGCCAGCTTAGTCTGGACTGAGAGTGTAGGAGAAAAACCATGGGTTTATTCGTAAATACCAATGTTTCATCGTTGAACGCGCAGAGTAAGTTGTTCGATTCAGGTCAAGCTTTAAGTCAATCTTTTGAACGTTTATCATCAGGCTTCCGCATAAATAGTGCGGCCGACGATTCTGCTGGTTTGCAGATTTCTGATAGAATGACAACCCAAATCCAAGGCCTTAATCAGGCCGCACGTAACGCTAATGATGCTATATCGTTGGTGCAAACTGCTGAGGGCGCGTTAGGCGAAGTGACTACATCACTGCAGCGTATCCGTACGCTTGCAGTACAATCACAAAATGGTATCAACTCATCTGCTGATCGAAATGCTCTGCAGAAAGAAGTGACAGCCCTTAAAAATGAAATCAGCCGAATTGCTTCCGACACACAGTTTGGAAGCTTAGATATTTTGAGTGGTAGTTTTTCTGCTAAATTTTTAGTGGGTGCGAACGGCAATCAAAATATTAGCGTAAACTTGTCTAGGACAAGTGGTTTCGGTTCTAGTGGTCTTAATATTGGCGAGACTAAAGTCAGCTCTGCAGATTTTGCCTCAGCTGCACTTGTTGCTGTTTCTGAAGCTATCTCTACCGTGGGTGGTGTACGTGCAGATCTGGGTGCCCTGGAAAACCGTTTTCAGTCGACTATCCGAAACCTTACGAACATTGCAGAAAATGTTTCTGGTGCAAGAAGTCGGATAAAAGATACTGACTTCGCCGTAGAAACTGCTGAATTAACTCGTAATCAGATTGTTCAGCAGGCAAGTTTAACAGTATTAAGTCAGGCTAATCAGCGTCCACAGTCGGCTTTATCGTTACTAGGTTAATTATTGATAAGTCGCTTTTTTACAAAGAGCAGCCCTTCAATTGAGTTATTTTTGAGGTGGTTATCGACCCATGCAGTGTAAAATGCAGGAGTAGTTGATTAACTTCTGGATGACTGAAGGTCTGATAGACTTACGAGGCTATGTTTAATTGAAATGTGAAACCGGAGATTTTCCGGTTTCACTGTTTCTTAAGATATTGAAATATATAGTTTTTAAAAAATAATAATTTTTTCACTAAAGATTTTTTATTCTCCGGACGATAAAAGATTATAGACGTTACGCATCTAATAAAAATATAAGCGAACGCCTTTGCAGAAGCACAATAATAACAAAAGCATTGCTCTGCAGTCACCAAGACAATTAATAATAAAAATAGTCGGGTGGTCTTTACATCAAATCGTTAGGAGATTTAAAATGAGCTTATTCGTTAACACGAATGTCTCGTCGTTGAATGCAACTCGCCAGTTGGTAACGTCGAACAATAATTTAAGTACTGCGTTTGAACGCTTATCGTCCGGTTTTCGAATTAACAGCGCGAAAGACGATGCTGCAGGCTTACAAATATCAAATCGCCTTACCACCCAAATTCTAGGTTTAGATCAGGCGGTTAGAAATGCAAA
>CAZMDX010000327.1:0-4605 GCA_964564805.1 uncultured Pseudoalteromonas sp.
AACTACACCCCTGCTGAAGAAACGAATTATACTCACGGAAGACGAAAGGTAAAGTGATTTTGCTTTTACTATAGGCATCTTATAAACAACTGCACATTTAATAAGCTATATACCCAAAGAACCTCATAATAAGGTGTTATGAAAAAGTGAAATTGAGTAAACTCAAGCCTTTTGAGTCAAAAAAAGAGGAAGGGCACAAACATATCGATATTTAAAAAAATAGAGGTTCATTTAAATAACCAAATTAATAATCCTCATTCAAACAAACGCTAAAACACTTCAACTTTAATCGACCGAGTTACTTATAAACACTCTACCTAAAATAGTTAACATTATTTTTTGTTTGCTACTTAATTTGACTTAAAAAAGGCTTGGTACCAAAGTCTATTGGTTAGTTCAACTAAGGGTTTCATAACAAATACTTTTTTTATTACTTCTGATAAACGCTGCCCATTATGCTGCGCATAAAATGCATATAAACTAGCTTCTTCTGCTGCACCTAATCCATTAATTGCCACACAAGAAGCTAAATCAAAATATGGGCAAGATAATGAGCAGTATTCCCAATCAAAAATTATACTGGGCTGGGTATAAGTAACATGAGATAAAGCTAAGTCATTGTGACAAAACACCGACTTAGTCGAGCAGGCTTGGTGCCATATGGCAGCGTAACGGTCGAGGGTTTGCTGCTCTAAGAACGAAATTGACGTATTAATTACACCTAAATAATGTTGCCATTGATGGGGTAAATCCAACTTTGGAGCCTCAATTTGAGACTTATGCAGCGTTGACAATGCAAACGCTAGACTTTTGGTAGTGGTTAAGCTCGGAACATCTACTTGGTCTAGAGTTGGAATATCAAGCCATTGGTCAATTTGAAAATGGCACGTTCTTGACAAATAGATAGGCTTTACTGCAAGTCCTTTAGACGCGAGTTCTAATTGAATATCAAAGAGTTTTTTTCTATCCAATAAGGCAACTTTGTCTGACTCAAAAGTTTTAACGAAATAGCTATTTTGGGATGTTTCAAGATAATAACTACTATTGACTACACCCCCATTTAAAGTTTTGAGAAGAAAGTTAGACTGAATGAAATCCAAGCCTTTTAGTTCTTCTTCCATCATCAGCTTTAAATCGTTCATGAGGAATCAGTCTGACCTTCTACATCGGCTGGTTCTATTCGCCATTGAATAAATCCATAAATTGCAAAACCTGTGTAACATAAAAATAATATACCCGTTAAAGTTAAATCTTTGGCAAAATAAAGATAGGAGGCAAATACGTTGATAACAATCCAATATAACCAATTCTCTCGTATTTTATGTGCCACGAGTATTGTTGTGTAAACGCTAAAAACCGTAATAAACGCATCTAAATATATATAGTTTGCATCTAACACTGAGCTGGCAAAGTAACTTAATGTTATAGACGCGACTGTCAGCGCGATAATACAAATCACGTGCCGAGATAAAGGCCAACTTTTTACAAGCAAGGTATCAGCATGATTTTCACGCCACTTCATCAAGCCATAAACAGCCATAATTAAATAGTAGAAATTAAGCCCTGTATGGAAGGGCAAAGATACATTCCAAAAAAGCCACGTGTAAATACCGGTACTTACTAATGCACATGGCCAACACCAAATGTTTTGCCTAGCAGCCAGCCAAACGTAAGCAACAGCCAAAACAACTGCAATGCCTTCCAAAAATGATGTAGCAGCTAGCTGTATTAAAAAACTTTCCATTAAATCTCAGTACTCATTTTATCACCGTTTAAAAATTTGCAAACAAAAATTGCTTGCCCTATCTTTTCGTGACTGCGTTGCATTTCTTCAGCTAGCATTTGCATAGTAGGAAGATATTCACCACTGACCGTTGTGCTGGTAGCAGTCGTTATCACCTTTACATTTTTATAAGTATTTAAACGATCTATGAACTCCTGAATAGGTTGAATGTATTGTTCTTTGAGAGGATACATTGATATTTCAGCAACTATTTTCATTTTGGTCTCTTATGATAAAAGCCGGAAAGAATGAACATTTCCGGCTTGATTGATGCTATTTAATATTGATATTTAAAATTGATCCCTACACGACGTGGCTCACCGAACTGCTCGTACAGATGAGTTTCATATTCGTCTCGTGGGTCGTTACCAAAATAGAAGCCGCGGTTGGCGTATTGCTCATCAAACAAGTTACGAGCATACAAACTAACGTTCCAATTTTCTATCTGGTAATCGAGACTGGTATGAGCGATGAATATACTCTTTGATTTTTGATCGTGACTAAACGAATAAAAGAACTCATCCTTGGCATCAAACTCAATTAACCAGTTCAGATTATTTGAAACACGCCAATTAAGACCCGCGTTGATATGATAGGTAGGCGCATGAGCTTGCTCGCGATTATCAATATTACTACCATTTTTAAGCGTGATACCGCTAATTTCAGTCTTTAGATAACCAATATTAGCAAAAGTATCAACATTATCGGACAGCATGTAATTTAAGCTAACTTCAATACCATAGTTTTTTCCATCTGTTGCATTGTTATAAAAATCCACAAAAGATTGATCATTTACAATAGAGTTTTTGTACTGCACATCCTCACGTTTTTGATAGAAGGCAGTAAAATCTAATACTAAACTTCCATCTTGATTAGCGCCTTTTATACCAAATTCGATACCGATTAAAGATTCAGCATCGAAAATAGCATTGTCGAGTAAGTCTTGCCTGAACTCGGCAATGTCTTCATCATCGATCTTACCAAGTGCTTGTCCGTTTACCCCACCCATTTTATAACTCCGTAATAAACTGAGGTATAACATGCTGCTATCATCTATTTTTTGGTGATAGCTAATTTCAGCTCCCCAATCACTATGGTCAATGTCTTCATCTATCAAATTGGAATCAACATAATCGAGGGTTTGTGAGGCTAAACGCAAACTTGTAGTAACCCACTTTTTATCCGACAACATATATTTATATTGACCAAATAAAGCACTGTCAACTCGATCTACTTGACTTTCAAACGGTGATGCTAGCCAGGTATATTCTCGGGTTAAATCTTCTGTTTTGTCTGCAAAATAAAAACCAACTACCCAAGTATTAGCTTTATCATTTTTGCTAGATAGTTTTGCTTGAACTGTGTTGTCCTTACGATCGCGAAAGTAATAATCAGTAGATGAATATTCCCAGCCTGGCGCTATGCCCACGAAACTCCAATCTTCATCGTAACCATAAGCTAAATCAGCTTGCATAAGACTGCTTTGAAGTTGAACATTAGCCCAATCTAAGCCTTGATAATCCATAGTAAGACCGATTGCTTCACTTTGTTGCTTATCAAAGCCAGGTTCATCAGATAAGGTGGTTCTATCTCTATTAAGTGAAAAGGCATCATATCCATTATCTACATCAATCAGATGTATAACTGTGTTGATAGATAAGTCGTCAGTTACCTGCCAATTAAGTTTAGCTCGCGCAGTTGACTCATCCACGCCATTAGTGTCG
The DNA here is from genome assembly GCA_964564805.1 of uncultured Pseudoalteromonas sp. Taxonomy (GTDB): domain Bacteria; phylum Pseudomonadota; class Gammaproteobacteria; order Enterobacterales; family Alteromonadaceae; genus Paraglaciecola. The sequence continues at coordinate 3,508 of CAZMDX010000327.1, forward strand.
TCGCGACCCAACCAGGTATTTTCAACAAACCCATCACTGGTATTTTGATGAACTGATAGTCGGTAATCAACCGTGTCGCTAAGTCCACCGCCTACTGCGGCTCCTATATGCCAACTACCATAATTAGCCACACCAAATTGAGCATCGACACTGGTTTGATCTGATGCATCTTTACTCAACACATTGATCATGCCAGCAAGGCCGTCGGCTCCAAAACGTGCACTATTGGGACCTTTAAATATTTCGACTTGCTCAATATCGAACGTACTCGCCCCAGCAAGCAAACCGGAGTAATTGATGCCGTCAACTAAATAACCAACGGAAGGATTGATCGGGTCAGTAAACTGACTGCGTTCACCAATGCCCCGTATCTGAACAAAGCGTCCACGGCTAGCACCAGTGGAAAAGTTCACGTTAGCCGCACGATTTAATATATCTTCAAGATGTTGGGCTTGACGTTGTTGTATTGCTTTTTCATCTATAATAGAAATACTGGTAGCCATTTCAGACAGAGGTGTCGCAATGAGCGCACCTTGAACAATGATGGTTTCCATATCATTTTGTTCAGAAATTGTCTGTTCGGTATCTTGAGCAGAAACACAGGTATTGATTAAACAAAGGCTTATTAAACTAGCCAGTGGCTTTTTACTAAATTTCATTAAGGGATCTCTTCAGAATGGTTTGAAAAGATCCGGCTGTACGGCAGGTAAATGGGGGGGTAAATTCTGACCATTCCTACGCCGGCATTATCCGGATCAGGTATAAGGGTTATGAGTCTTCACTCAAATCTCAGCCAGCTGGCTCCCCTTGGTTACTGGATATAGCTTTTATCGGCTTATATCTAGCGGACGCAGTGTAACAGGCAAACAATGCTTCGCAATAAATAATTCGGAATTTATCATCGTAAAATAATCTCTATTTTGTAACCATTAGTTTGACTAATTTGTGATCGGAGAAAAAGGAACCTTCTTGGGTAAGCCATACTTCACCACTAGGAGTGACACAGATCCCCTCCACTTGGCCATAGTCTGGAAGTTCAAAAGATTTATGTAGTGTTAGATCTTTATTAATAATAGCAATAAAAGGATAAAAACTACC
>CAZMDX010000328.1:0-12183 GCA_964564805.1 uncultured Pseudoalteromonas sp.
CCAAGCGGTGATCAATATTATGGGAATATCAGGGGCTATTTGGCGTATATCGTTGAACAATTGCATGCCTTCTTCACCAGAGGTGGTATCAGCAGTGAAGTTCATGTCTTGGATCACCAAATCAAAGCGTTGCTGTTTGAGTAACGCTAAGCCTTCTTCTGGCGAGTAAGCCAGTTCACATTGCAGATTGTTCAGCGTAAATAACACCTGCAATGCATGGGCAATATCCTTATTATCATCAATGATGAGTATGTTAGCGTTCATAGGTAGCGTTCATAGGTAGCGTCCATGTTTACATTGATACACTTAAGCTGACCTAGTGACAATGGCGGGTTCTACGTCAGCTGCTCTTTTTGCCGGAAAATATACCGCTAACTGGTTGATTAGTATAATAAAAAAAGCAGTGGCGAAAATATAACTCATATCCAGAATATTCACACCACTATTTTCAGTTAGCACAAAGGTAAACACTAAACTCAGCATTAAGCCTATCACAATACCGATACCGCTTAATATGCCGTTTTCTAGCATGAAATAGCGTATGACGTCCCATTTAGTTGCCCCTAGTGCGCGACGTGTGCCAATTTGCTTTTGTCGCTGAGTGACCAAAAATGAAACCAGTCCAGCCATGCCAAACGCGGTGATCAATAACAATACACAGCTGATAACTAACAACATAATAGATTGGCTACCTCGGCCATCATACATGCGCTTTTGGATACGGGTTAAGACTTCGACTCGATTGACATAACGACCGTCTATTTTGTATAACTCGTTACGTATGGTTTCGAGCAATCCTTGCGCCATGCCGGCTTCAACTTTAATCAAATAGCTTGGATCTTCTCTGTCTTGCCAGGTGACTAAAGGCTGTAAAACAGTGCGATAGGATTGCCCAAAGTAATTGAGACGTTCACCGTTCATAAAATTACTATATATGCCTATTACCACGGCAGGTGAGCCACCTTTTTCCAACCAAATAGTTTTGCCTAATGCATCGTTATTTGGAAAGAGTACCTTTGCCATGTCTTCGCTTATCATCACAATAGGTGGAGTTGAAGATAGTTCATCTCTTTTTCCTGTAATAATTTCATCTTCTCTAAAGAAACGGCCTTCAATCAATGACAGCTCTAACACGTTATGTAAATTAGCATCGCCAGTAAAAATGTTGGTGTCATACTCTTGAGCTTCTTCTGTTGCCTCCAAGTAGACTTGTTGTGCGCCTTGAGCTTCGAAAGGCCTTTGGCTTGCTGGACTTGCGTTTAATACGCCAGGCAGCGCTTTAATTCGAGCCAAATCATCCACTACACTTTGGCGTACATCAACGTCCATGTCATAAAACTGAGGCACGGCTGAGATAATATTGTCGTGGGGAATTCCCGAAGGTAAGTTCCACTCTTTTAAGGTTGAGGTAGTCATTAACAATGAGCCACTCAACACCGTTAATGTGATGGCCACTTGTATTATCACCAAAAAAGCAATGGCTTTGTTATGATTGATACTTAAGAAAATCGGTCTAAATTCCATTGTTTTCTCCTAATCTATTGATGGCGCTAAATACAGTATCAGCGAGTTTATATAAGGGTAAAGAGTGCAGGCATTTAGTCACCATTAACATCATTGTGCTTTTAGCTGACTGGCTGGTGACACATTACAAATCCGCCAAATGGGATATAACCCAACTAGGAGCGTACAGCTTACTGACACCGAAAAGGCCGCTATGATCATTTCCCAATCCATTTGGTGATAAGGCATCAGTTCTGCGACAGAGTGCCTGTAGTCACTGGCATATAAACTAACGCGTAAAATTGCCTGCAAGCCTAAGTAGGTGAATGCTATTCCAAACAGTCCGCCTATGACGCCGATAAAAATCACTTCAATAAGATGTTGTTGTAAAATAGTACGTTTTTTGGCACCTAATGCTCTGCGTAAGCTCACTTCTTTGGTACGGCGCATAAATTTGGCTAGTAAAATACTCACTGCGTTGATAAGACATACAGCAAAAAACATGTAGCTGATTATGCCAAGCATCTCCTGTCTTCCACCATAACCACTGATAATAGTGAGTTGGTCATTAATGTTGGTCAAAAAGTATTGGTTGTCCCGAGGGAAGCGTCCAAGGCCTTTTTGGGTTTCGATATATTGGCCAAGCTGTGCTTGATAATCTGGCTTGATATTCTGGGGTAATTTGGCCCAAAAAGTGATCCAAGCACACTCCGAGGTCCTTAACTCAGCGAGATAGTCGGTGCTGAATTTTCTAGGGCTACTGGTGGTTGACCAACAATTAAAACGTGCGTTGCGTGGTAGATTATTATTGAAGGCAAAGTTACTAGGCACGAAGGCTTCATCTGGGCGGGCCTGCGCATAACTACGATCATAAAATTTTCGTGCTAAAAACCATTCGTCTAATACACCAACAACAGTCAACACTTGTGTATTTAGCCTAACCTGCTGACCCACACTATTGATGCCGCCAAACAGGTAGTCATTACTGACTTTGCTTAATACAATAACGGCTTGACCAAATTGGTCTGCGTCACTTTCCCAACCTTTGCCATATAAAAAAGGTACTTCAAACATGCTAAAAAAAGCATCATTAGTTGCCACCACCGACGAGCGCAGAGGTTGAATGTCTTGTTCTTCTACGTTTAAGATCCCATAAGTATTCCAAGCCAGTGTTTGCTGTGCGCCAGCAATATTTGAGTTTAATAAATTGTTGGCATCTTGATAGGTGAAATCGACCATATCGTTGAAATTTTCAGCATCGTCAGCTGTTACTTCGCGATTATCTAACTGTACCAAATGAATTTGTTGACTAATATGTGGGATGGGTATTTTTCCCACTTGATGCCCCAACGTTAACATGGTCATAAAGAGACCTAGTCCAACAGCAATGGCCGCGACCATCAAAATAGTTAACAATGGTTTATCATTCAGGCTTTTAAGGGCCAATTTTGTATTGTAAGTAAACATTTTATGGCCCCTATGCTGATTTGATTAATACGTCTGTTTGATCTCTAGCTAAGTCACTAACCTGGCCATCAAATATTTGTATATTACGATGTGCTCGACGAGCGAGTTGGTCATCGTGAGTCACCATGATGATGGTGGTGCCTTGTTGATTGATTTTTTCTAACAGCTCCATTACTTGTTGTGCCATCAGTGAGTCCAAATTACCAGTAGGCTCATCCGCTAACAAAAACTTAGGCTGTCCAGCGATGGCTCTCGCAATCGCTACGCGTTGTTGCTGACCACCAGAAAGTTGCGTCGGCAGGTGCTGCATCCGCGACGATAAACCGACTATTTCTAAGGCATCCTCGATACGCTCTTTGCGTTGTTTGGCATTAAAACCGCGATAACGTAAAGGTACGTCAACGTTATCAAAAAGAGGCAATTCTGGTAGAAGGTTAAAGCTTTGGAAAATAAAGCCTATTTTTTCATTTCTTAACTCAGACAGTTGATTGTCATTTAAGCCTCTCACGTTCTGACCATCTAAGTAAAAGTCACCTTCTTCAAAGGTCTCAAGTAAACCTGCCAAGTTTAAAAAAGTAGTTTTACCTGATCCTGAAGGACCGGTCACCGAAACAAATTCACCTGCACCTATGTGCAAGTCTACTTTGCGCAATGCGTGTGTTTCGATGAGGTTTGTACGGTAAATTTTACTGACATTTTCCATTTTTAACATATTCATTTTCCTTATAAAATTAGGTGATAAGTATTGATTAATAAGTGTTAACTAATGAGTAATACTGATTAATTCACTCGCATTGAATTGAGAGATACTAGAGATGATGATTTCATCTCCTTGTTCGAGGCCGCTTAATACTTCAACTTCGCCTAAACTTCTGACTCCAAGTTGAATGCTGCGCTTAGTCGCACTTTGGTTATTAACGACATAGGCTATGCGTCCACCACCTGATTCGACAAAAGCACCACGCTTTACTTTTAGTACGTTTTCTTTTGATTCAATTAATACACGAGCGGTAACCCGTTGATTTTGACGTAATCCCACTAAATCGACCTGACTGAAACGGATGCGGCCGACTACTTGACCTTCAAATACTTCTGGTGATATGGCTGTGACTTCGCCCATGTGGTTTTGCCCGTTAAAATTTATTTCTGTTTTAAGGCCAATACCTAAGTCATCTGCGTAGTTTTCTGGGATCTTTACTTCAACTTCAAAAACACTCAGGTCAATTATCGTAAGCAGCGGGGCATTCAGTGTAACTGTGTCTTTTTCACGAATATTGACACTGCCAATGATGCCATCTGTGGGAGAGATAATAGATAAGTTAGCCACTTGCCTACGTAAATCAGTGACTACAAACTTTTGTCGCTCAAGTTGCGATTGTTTGCTCTTAAGGTCAAACTCCATGCTTTCTTTTTGTAGTTGATGATTTTGCAGTGCATGGCGATAGGCGAGGTCGGCACGTTTAAATACGGCTACTTTTTCTTCTAATTCGCGTTGGCTAATCAGTGAATCTTGGATACTTAGTTCAGCTCTGTTTTTTTCGATTTTTGATGCTTCAAGGTTAACTAGAGCCAACTCTATAGCTTGCTGATTATTGAGCAGTGAACTCTTTATTTGTATTCTATGACGACCTACTTCAATGGCTACTTGATCATAGGTCGACTCTTCTTGAGAAAGCATATTGGTTAATTCAGGACTGTAAATCGAGGCCAATACTTGACCTTCTTGTACTTTATTTCCTGCTTTTATTTGCAAACTCACTATGCCTGAAGAGGGGGCGAAAAGAGTAGGGCTATTGGCGGCAATCACTTTACCTTGCACTGATACATCACGTTGTAAATCGCCCAATCGTACTTTTGCAAAGCGTAACTGAGCTTGTGATATTGTTTGGTCTGCACTCAATAAACGTGTCAAATTAGGCCATGTATAAAACATAGTGACAGCCATAAATAGGAATGAAGCAACGCCTAAGATAGTTTTTCTGTATGGCAGAGCATTTTTTTCAATCACTCTGTCTTGTCCTGACGTGCTTCGCATATTCACAGTGTTGTTCCCATTACTATTTTCTTAACTATTGTCTATAAGGTTTATTACAAAGGTATACATTTCAAATACGCTGCAAATGCCTTGCCAACAAATAATACATATATATTACAATGGGTTAATGGTTTTTAATACGATGTTAGAGGTGACCGAACACTCAGCGAACATATGCGAACACACGCAAATAAAAAAGCGAACACTGATGTGTTCGCTTGAAAAGTCATATCGTAAGTCGATATTAAGGCAGGAAAGTGCTGTTTATTTACTTAGGTAAAAAGCCAAAACCTAAGGGGGATTTATAACTGCAAGGCTTTTTCAATATCACCTACTAATGCTAAATTTGAAGGTTTTACAGACGAGGCATAAGCGTTGATAACATTACCATTCTTATCCATTAGGTACTTAAAAAAGTTCCATTTAGGTGCTTGTCCCGTTTTATTAGCTAACATTCGATATAGAGGATCAACATCTTCACCCCTCACAGACATGGCCTCAAACATAGGAAATTTAACGCCATAAGTTAGTCGGCAAATTTGTCCTGTTTTGACTTCGCTTTTATCTTCTTGATTAAAATCATGCGAAGGAAAACCTAGCACTACAAGACCTTTTTCTTGGTATTTACTATATAACGCTTCGAGTCCCTTAAATTGAGGCGTAAACCCACAGTAGCTTGCCGTATTCACAAATAAAATCGTTTTACCTTGATAAGCTTCGCACATATTTACTGTGTCTTGAGAGTTAAGTTTACGTTTTACAAATTTGAGTAGGTCTGGACATTCAGATGCATTGGCACTGACCGACGTGACTGACAGTAATACAACAGTGACAAGCATTTTAATATTAATTAATGACTTCATGATTTTGTACCTTATTTCATCAGACCCATAATTATCTAGATAACGTTAGGGTTTAATTTATAAAATGGTTTTAGTAACAATAGTTAGTTGTTGAAGTGGCTTTATGGATCACTTTACCTTATTTAAGGTAATAAAAAGCCGGCATATGCCGGCCTTAATGTTGATATTGACAGCTTACTTAAAATACATAAGCGATACTTGCACCAAATGTTCTTGGCTGATTTGGATAAACTTCAATACTACCAGCCTGAATTGGACGTGGGAAAGATGAAAGGAAATACTCATCATTATTTAGATTTCGCACGTAAAATTGAAGCATCACACCATTGTCGAGGTTAAGACCAGCACTGACATTAAGTGTGTTAACCTCGCGTCTTACCCTATCAGGAATATTTCCAACTACTCGGACGTCACTTTCGAAAATGTAATCAGCGCGAAGATAACCATACATACCGTTATCAAATTCTAAGTCATAGGTTACGCCAGCAACAATACTTTGCTCATGAACACCTGGAACTTGAGTACCGGATAAATCTGCTGGGCCATTTTCATCTGTGCCATTGACGAACGAATCATACTGAGGGTCGAGAAGTGTGCCGGCAAACGTCAATGATAGATTATCGGTAGCATGATAAATAGAATCGAACTCAATACCTTGAGTGTGTTGCTTACCTGCGTTAGACAGTACAAATCCAGTTCCTATAAATATGCTTGATTGAAAACCTTCGATAGTCTGGTCAAAAATAGTGGCATTAAATGAACCATTTTTGAAACTAGTCTTAATACCTAACTCATACACTTTGGCATCTTCTGGGCTCGCAAATCGGGTGCCATAACCTTGATTGGGTAACATCAAGCTGGGGTCTGCGGCAATAGCTGCAGCATCACTAGCAAAAGGTTTAGTATCACGTGACAAGTTCCATGATGTAGCCTTAAAACCAGTTGATGCTGTGGCAAAGATGTTGACGTTTTTATTTAAAGTATATGCCCCTCGAAGTGACCAAGTAATTTGGTCATCATCGCTTGTGTTTGCTTCTGCAGCATTAGGCAATTGAAGCATTTGTGGCTGAAACTGAAAGCCTTTTAAGGCTTCAACAGTTCCAACAGCTGTCGGTACAGCAACTTCAGGTGGCATACCTGAATTAATAAAAGAACCTGTAAAGACATCAACAAGAGTGATAGCAAAAATAGTCGGTTCAGTGTCAAAATCTATCGCAGAAAGTAAATCATTATTTGCCTGCTTTACAGTAATTTCCTTTTCATCCTGCGTGTAGCTTATACCAAGCGTCGCGGTGAAATTATCTGTTAAGTGATAGTCCAAATTGATAAAAAATGAGAACGCTTCGTTTTTCTGAACAAAGTCAGTCACTATGGTTGTACCAGCGCTAAAAATATCACCTTCATTGAGAGTCGGATAAAATGATTCAAGGGTACCAAGAATTCCTGCTGTAGATGGGTTAAACGTGTTTAATACATCGAAGTAAGTTCTGACTAAGTCTCCATAAATTAGAACATCACCGGTATCTACCACTTCATCAAAATAAAATGCACCTACCATCCAATCCAGCTTATTATCGCCAGTAGAAGCCAGTCGAATTTCTTGAGTAAAGGTTTCGATGTCAGTAGCTGCCGTTTCTCGGAGAATATCCAAAGAGGTAAAGTCAACGTCGTTTATGTAAGTGGATTCGTTTTTACGAAAAGCTGATATTGAGGTTAATGCAAACCCATCAAAGTCGATGTCAGCTTGTAAAGAAATACCACTGTCTTCTACCGTATCGTTTGGACTTGCATTCAACGCTGACTCGTAAGAAAAGGGGTCAGCATCACTTGTAAGAATTCCACCAAGGGCTTCAATCGCAGCAGCAGTAGGGCCGTTTTCAAAACCGGAAAGCGTACAACATATTTCATCAATTTCACTGTAATCTGCAATCAAACGAAATGTTGCATCTTCTGTAGGTTCATAAAGCATTTGGCCACGAAGGTTCCAACGGTCACGGTTATTAAGTTTGTCTAGCGCTGGGTCTGTAATACTGTCGGTATAACCATCACGCGTGTTCATGCCACCAGACAAGCTAAAGGCGAGATCGTCAGTAATACCGTTTGAAATATAGCCACGAAGAATCTGTTGGTTATAGTTACCAATACCGACTTCGACTTTTCCTTCCAAATCATAGGATGGTGCTTGGGTGCGCACATTAATGACACCTGCTGAAGCATTTTTACCAAAAAGTGTGCTTTGCGGGCCACTCAAGACTTCAACTTGTTGTAGTCTTGGCAAATCGCCAATTTGAGCCGCTGCACGAGAACGGTAGACACCGTCTATGAAGATACCCACTGATGGTTCAATACCGGTATTGTTAGCGCCGTTACCAAATCCACGTATTGCGAAGTTGATATTAGTCGAGCGTTGTAAAGGTGTGACTCTTAATGTGGGAACTAATACTTGTAAATCACCGATGTCCAGTACTTTGGCTTGTTCTATGGTTTCGCCGCTAGTCACTGTAATGGCTATTGGAGTTTGCTGTAAACCTGTCTGGCGTTTAGATGCTGTGACAAATATTCGCTCAATGTCACCATCAACTGCCTCATTGGCAACGTTCTCTTGGGCTTGAAGTGAAGAGGCACTTAACGCGCCTAATATCGCTGAAACTAATAGTGTTTTTTTAAGGACTTTGTTTGCACACGGGAGATTATTGTTCTTATTTGTGATCATTGACACTCTCTCTTTCTGATTTTTTACTTAGCAAATGACAGACAGTGAATTCCCGCGCAGCTTTGAGGCCAAAAAGGTTCACTCATAGGTTTGTAGCATGTCTAGAATACTTTAAATGTAAGCTTTTTGTTAATGTTGTTTTCTATTTGTTAATTTTGTGGAGTGATTCATGTGTATAAGCTTTAGTTATAGCCTTGTGTTGAGAGTGCTATCTGCGCTATAAATAATGGTTTGCTTTGTTTTGCTATGGATTGCATAACCAATGAAAATTATGTCGTGCGTTATTATTCTTATATTTTCTAGGCAATAAAAAGCCGGCAAAAGCCGGCTAAAAATTACATTACTACAATATTAGTTAAAAACGTTTTTTAACCGTCACACCAAACGTCGCTGGTTCAGACATATAAGCATTTAACTTACCCGGTTGTAATGGTGCATTGAAGTTAGTTCGGTTGATGTATTCTTCGTCAAGAAGATTACGCGCCCAAACTACCACATCCATATCAGCATCTTCAAAGTTCATAAAGAGTCTTAAGTTAACAACATTGTAGCTTTCTTGAACAGCATAAGGGTCGTTACTGCCGTCTAAGATGATTTCGCTGGTGTGGCTAAAATCACCTTGAACATAACTATAAACACCATCAATTAATTCGAAGTCCTTTTTCACACTAATCACTGCATAATTCTCGGGTTCGCCTGCAGGTCTATCACCTGAACGATCACAGAATTGGTCTGTTGCATTTTGACGACCTGGATCGTCTATACCCGTATGCCAAGTGTAGGCCGTCTGACAATTTCCACCTTTAAAGGTTTTAAACTGTGCATCAACATATGCCCAAGCAAAATTCACTTCAACACTATCCATTGGTAACCAAGTTGCTTCCACTTCAAAACCAGAGATTTCATAATCCCCAGCGTTTTGTAAGTTAAACCCGTTACCTGTAAAGGTGTTAGCTTGGAAATCTTCAACTGTGGTGTAGTGAGCTGCTGCGTTGATACGAAGATCATAATCGCGGAAGTCTTTTTTAACACCAATTTCGAAAGATTCAGAAGTCTCTGCATCAAACAAAGGTGCAAAACCATTGGCTATACGGTCTGTATTGGTACCGCCAGACTTATAACCTGTTCCAAATGAACCATATACCAAAGTATCTCGGTTTGGTTGCCAACTTAATTTAAGTGTACCTGTAACCTGATCATCTTCTATGGTTTCAACAATGTTAGGACGTGCAGCTGTGGTGGCGCCTAATGCGTTAAACCCCCAGCCTACTGTTTGAAAAGGTCGAATAGCTTCTAAATCTGCTGCCGTTGGAGCTTGTCCAGAAAGCAATGCTGCACCAATGTTGCCTAATGCTGCGCCAGCTGCGCCACCTCCCATTGCCAATTCTGTAGTATTAGAAAAGAAGGTAGGGAAGTCTTCTCCACCTGGTAAATTCTCAGTAAATTCAGTGGCTAAGTCTTTTGACTCATCGGTGTAACGAATACCGGCTGTTAGTGTGAGTTCATCAGTAAACTGATAATCAAATTGTGCGAAAAGCGCATAACTCTCATGCTCTTGAGCGGCGATATGATCGAACCCAGTACCCGCTGGTGCAGCCTGTGCTGTTGGAGCAATAAATCCACCTGTTAAGGCACTTATTCCATCTAGTCCTGCAAAAAGTGGGTCAAAGGCACCTTGAAACTGAGATAAGAAAAATGGGTTAAATAATGTGTCAGTATAAAGGCTGTATTCTAAATCTAACTCTTGAGTGAAATAGTAAGCACCTAAGATATAGTTCAGTTTATCGCCGGTATAATCTAGGCGTATTTCTTGTGAGAACGACTCTTGTGCTGAATCGTTAAATGTCCCAAACAAATCAGCATCAGTAAAATCGGTGTCGACATTGTCAAAAGATTCAAAATTACGGTAGGCAGAGATTGAGACCAAAGTGTAATCGTCATCTAGGTCCCAGTTAAGTTCAGCAGACAAACCTTTATCTGTCATGCTTGATTCAGGCAAAAAAGAAAGTGCAACTTCTCTGTCGTAAAATGCATCGCCACCAGCGAAGATTGTGCCGCCTAAACTAGGTAATGCTGCATCTGAACCAAACTTTCCAGGAATACCTAAAGCTTCAAAGTTACTTAATTGAACCGGTGCACCACAACATATTTCATTTATTTCAGAATAATCTGCAATGACTCTGATGGATACATCATCATTAGGAGTAAAGAGCGCTTGCAAGCGACCACCCCACCGGTCTCTGTCATTAAGAACATCTTCACCTAAATTGATATCACTGATTATGCCATCTCTTTTACTCATAAAACCAGTTACACGAAATGCCAGGATATCTTCGATTGCAGAAATGGATGCCGCACCAGAAAAATTAGCTAGGCTATAGTTGCCGATTGTAGCTTCAACAAAACCATCATCACCGTCATGGCTTGGCTTGACTGTGCTAACTAGTATTGCGCCTGACGGGGTATTTTTACCAAAAAGTGTACCTTGTGGTCCACGCAATATTTCCACTGCGGAAACATCTACAAGATTATTAATCATTGAGTTTTGACGAGCACGATAAACACCGTCTACATAAAGACCAACAGAAGATTCAAGTCCGAAGTTTTGTGATGAAGTCCCCACGCCACGGATTGAAAAGCTTGAATTGGTGGCGCTTTGACTTTGAAAAGCACCCAAGCCTGGAACCTTAGTTTGTAGATCATACATATCTTTAATGACCGCTTCAGCCATCTCATCACCCGTAAAAGCTGTGACCGATACTGGTACTTCCTGAAGATTCTGTGTTCTTTTTTGGGCAGTAACTGTGATGGTTTCTAAACGGCCTTCTTGTTCTGTTTCTTGTGCAAATGACATGGGAGCAGAAAGTGCGAGGGATAAGGCAACGATGTTTGAAACCGCAGATGGTTTAAAATGTACAGGTAGAGTTTGTTTCATTGTGTGTTCTCTAATGTGCTAGCGGAGCTAGTCTATTTTTGGTTTATTGGAATAGTGAAAATAAAACTCTGGACAGAATTAAAGCCAAAAAAGTTCCACTCATCTGACCTGTACTTTATCAAAAAATCTGGTCAAAAGTAAACGTTTGGTTTGCGAATTGTTAATGAAAAATTGTTATTACACATAATATTTTACATATCCATCTTAGTCCCTAGATTAATCGTTATGTAGAACGTTTGCGGAGTCCAAAAATAATGCTTTATTGTTCAATTGTTTACCGTGTTTAATTTTTATTTTAGCTATGTTTATTCAGCGTTGTCAGTCTAGTAACGGTCAACATTTTAAGTTTTCACTGCACAATAAATAGTTTATATAAACCCTACATTTTTTTAATTAGGGTTAGTAATATAAATTTACTAAATGTAATTTAATTAAAATAATAAATTCAACTAATAGATCTATTCAGAATACTATCGATAGAACTAAAAATTTAACGGTGAATAAGTGTCTGAGTTCTATTTGGTCCGTCATGGACAAGCTTCATTTGGAGCAAAAAATTACGACAAGTTAAGTAAATTAGGCCATCAACAGTCGCGTTGGCTTGGAGAATACTTCACTGCAAGAGATATTACGTTTTCTCACGCATTTTTGGGAGATATGGTTCGCC
>CAZMDX010000329.1:0-3353 GCA_964564805.1 uncultured Pseudoalteromonas sp.
CGATTTGATCGAAGCGTCAGCCAAAGGCCAAGGTATCACAGCACAGATTGCTGACTTACAACGCTCTGAATTACATCTTAAAGATCAACTTAAAATTTACGCTCGTGAATCGGCAGTACTAGACCGTTTAGAACGTGAGTTTGATTTGGCTGAGGCCATATTTACGTCGGCCGCCGCTAGGCTCGAAGCGGGTAAAGCGGATGTGTTTGCCTCTTACCCGGTGTTACAGCTGTTAACTAAACCTTCCCTTCCTACTAAGATCCATAGCCCTATTCCACAATTAGGTTTAGCAGCTGGTTTGGTAGGCTTTTTATTCATTACTTGTGGAGTGACAGTGTTATGCAATCGCAGACGAATTATCAAGGTACTGTTGAAGAGAAGTTAATTTGTTGGGCTTTAGTATTTACCTATCCTATTTATGCAATTGGTGGGTTATACATCACAGGCTCAGCATTAGGTTGGACTGTCTTAGGCATCGTTATATTGAGGGCCTTAGTGGAGGGTGAGAATAGCTTCAAGCAGGTACCTATAATTGTATGGCTATGGGGGCTTGGTATGCTGGTGATGTTAATTAGTTTGTGGGTAGGCCACACTGATTGGTCATTAGGCACCACTCAAACTATCAAAAGCACAGTGGGTTGGGCCAAGGGTTGGGCCTTGTTGGGAGTGTTTCCGATTTTAGGCGCGGTAGTTGATCTTAAGCCTGAAAGTCTTATTAGAGCAATTTGTGTTGTAAGTAAACATAGCGCTATTTTTGGAGTGATTACTTTTATTTTATATCTGTCAGGATTACCTGGGTTGTTGTTTATATCTCCATTACAAATTTTGGGCGGGGCAGGTGATAACTTCTTTATGGTTAGCTTGTACGGGGGCAATCCAGAGACCGGTGCTGGTCGCTGGCAGTTCTTCGCGCCATGGGCACCTGCTGCGGGATTTCTGAGCTGTATTTTTGTGATTTTCTGCCTTCAAGAAAAAGATAAAGTTTGGAAAACCTGGGGTTTAGCAGGTTGTGCATTAATGGCATTATTATCGCAATCACGAGCTGGTTGGGTAGTTTTTATCATGATTATACCGCTGTTTTTGTTTACGCGTCAGTTGAGAAATCCGTGGTTATTACTTGGTTTAGGATTTTTGTTACCCATTATACTGCTGCTAGGCGAGCCAATTTATGAATGGGGTATGGATGCCTTTCAACAAATGAGAGGGTCGCGGCCTGACTCGACTAGAGTACGTGCTGCTTTAGAAAATTTAGCGCTGCAACGCTGGCGTGATGAAGCTCCTATATGGGGACATGGCATGGTTGAGTCTGGAACAAAATTGGTGGAATTTATGCCAATAGGTTCACACCATACTTGGTTCGGCTTGCTATTTGTTAAAGGTTTGGTTGGGTTAATTGCTTTAGCTATTCCAATGGTTTTAAGCTTTATTTATTTATTTGTATTTTCGGCTCACAATCTGCAAGCACGTGCGGCTATGTGTTTGTTAGTGGTACTCATCTGTTACAGTTTTTTTGAAAACTTAGAAATTCTTGCATACCTGTATTGGCCAGCTTTGTTTTGGTTAGGTATGACTTTTAAAAGTTTAGAAAATGGAGAGTCGCATGTTTAAACAATACCATGCTTACCTGACAGGTTATTACGGCATGCAGAACACCGGCGATGACGTGCTCCTGTACATTTCGCGCTGGGCTAGCCAGCATTTACTTGGTGCTACCCATAATAAAGTCAGTAGTGCTGGTTTGATTAAATGTAGCGAGTTTGGGGATATTCAAGCCATGCCTGAGTCGCGCTTTCGTGGCCATCAGCGACTTTTGCATTATAAGAATGCATTGCAAAGTGAGAAGGTGATATTTGGTGGTGGCTCTGTCCTTCATAGCAGCAAAGATATCGATTTTAAACGCCATCTTATTAAATTAGCAGGACAAAAAGCTAGCCGAGCAGTAGGCATGGGAATTGAGCCATTTGAATCTCTAAAAGCAGAAAAAGTATGTGCTAAGTTTCTTAACGAATGTGGTTTTACTGGCGTAAGAGACCAACAAAGTCTAACCATTGCTCAAACCATTGCACCAAATGCCAATGTTAAATTAACCTTTGATCTAGCGCCACTCATGCTCTGCCATCAAACTAAGTGCTTAGTATCAATAGAACGTAATGGGATTATGTTTAATTTTTGTCAGCAAGCGATTGATTCATTTGGCAATGTGAATAATGACAACGAACAAAACCGAATAGATATGGCCGTGATTGCGATTGAACAAACTTGGCTGCAAACTCAAGAGCCAATTTTCTTGGTAGATTTCAATAATCATTCGCAATTTGGGGATTTTCGCATTCATCAACAGATCATGTTGCGAATTTCAAATGATGTACCGATTACGCATATTGCTTACGATCCTAATCCTTTTAAAGTACTCCAACGGATTGCTGGTTTTAAGGCAACTGTGTCTATGAGATTACATTCCGCAATTATGTCATTTATGGCAAATACTCCAGCATTATCAATTAATTACCATGAAAAATGCCGTAACTGGTGCGAACAGATCGGGATGCCTAAAACATATCAATTTGATGCGCAAAATATTGATCCTCAACAACTATCACAGCAGCTAAATCAAGGTATTGGCACAGGCTTTGCAGAACCAACTATGAAACCCGAGGCAGCGGTGCAAGCCACACTTCTCAATTGGACATCATAAATTTTTATTTGGTAAGAGTAAATTGGAGCTAATATTATGAATACAGCTAAATTTTCAGTCGTTATCCCCTTATACAATAAAGTGGATAGTGTTGCACGAACACTTGCTTCCATCTGTGAACAGCGTTTTGCCGCATCAGAAATTATAGTCGTTGACGATGGTTCAACAGATGGCAGCGCTGCCAAAGTGGCTGCACTCAATATTCCGAATTTGATTTTAGTGAAACAAAAAAATCAGGGCGTATCTGTCGCCCGAAATCATGGTGTCAGATTAGCCCAATATCAGTATGTCGCCTTTATTGATGCAGATGATCAATGGTCACCCTTTTATTTAGATGAGATGGACAAGCTCATCCAGCGCTTTCCTGAACACCAGTGTTTCGCCAGTAATTATCAGAAAGTGATTGAGGATGGCGATTATCGCGACCCAAAGTTAGCCATTGGTGACATATCACCAACGGGTTGTGTGATGGATAATTATTTCGAGGTGTGCGCAAAAGGTGACTTACCCTTTATGTCTTCAAGTTTAGTCATCACTAAGAAGTTATTTAAGCAACTAGGCGGTTTTCCAATTGGCGAAGCTATGGGGGAAGATCAAGCATTGTTTTCGAAAATTGTATTACAGGGCAGTCTAGTTTATTCACCGTTAGTACTAATGC
>CAZMDX010000330.1:0-1956 GCA_964564805.1 uncultured Pseudoalteromonas sp.
GTTTTATGATGGATGTTTTTATCGGTATTGATGTTGCCTGTGCAAAAGGCAAATATTGTCCTATCTCTATGTGTATTGAAAAGGATGGAAAGCTAGTTCCACTTCACTTGGCAAAAGAGGTGATTAATAGATGAAAAATAGCCGACTTTCACTCCCTTAAAAATATAAAACAGGTGTCAATATGGAAAATATAAGGCACCATTTATTTTGATTTTAGGAAAAATGACGTTTTATTTTACCTATACTCACACAATCCACTTTTTTTGAGAATATTGCTGAGTTACTTGCTAGGCCTTTATTTTCAACCAACAAATTAGGTGTTAATTTAGATGCAAAAGAAGCAATCCTGTTTGCCGTTATTGCAAGCTAATGTGTCGCTGTTAATGAACGTGCCTTTTTAAGTAACAAAAGTAATCAGCCCGATGTAAGTATGGATAAAATTTCTTTCCCTTACTAAACTGGATTACGCACTTCAACTTGTTCTACGCCAATAAATAATCCGATAAAAAAATCTGATTTTACTACAACGCTCATTTCCACGCTCTTGGGGTAGAATACAGGTTCAAACTTTAATACCAAGTGACACTGTGGGCTGACAACTCTCACACCAATATATTCGTCTACCATTGCGCTTCGCTTTTACAATAGGCTGCACGCAATTACGACAAGGTAAGCCTTCGCGGTTAAAAGCCATAAAACGGATGCTTTCATAGCTGCCTTTCGTTTTAGCCAGTTTGTCGCTCAAAGTTGGTAGTAAGGTGTGCCCTTTTGTATCGTAGGCACGCTTACCAATAATTAACGTTTGCCTAGCAAGGCTCTCAATTTTTTTTGAGTCAAGTTGTTTGGGTTTAAAGTCAGGATGGACGCCAGCAGCAAACAATATTTCAGTACGCAAGTAATTGCCAATTCCGGCGATAAAGTGCTGATCTAAATACAGTGCACTTAAACCTCTATTGCAGAAACGGCTATGCTGCAAGCGCTCGGCAACGACTTCCCAGCGTAGTTCACTGTTCAAAATATCAGGCCCAATTTTGCTCAAAAATGGATGTTGCACCAGTTCACTTTGATCATATACTGCGATATCGGAGGCGCTGTATAGCAAGGCACTTTTTTGTTTTGTATGTAAAGCCAAACGCAAGGAGCGATTAGTTTTGGGAAAATGACCACGCTTAGCGGTTTTCCAAACACCGTAAAGCTGATTGTGGGAGTAAATTGTGAACCCATTAGCAAAATGTATCAACATGGCTTTGCCACGGGTTTCAACCTTTTCAACTTTAATTCCTTTAATTTTTTGTGAAGGTTCAAAAAGGCGAGGCAAACCTACTTCAATATCTTCGATTACTTTGCCTTCAATGATTTTTGCTATTTTATCAGCGGCAATGCGTATTTCAGGACCTTCTGGCATATTGATTCCTCTAATAGTTCAAAAAAATAAGTACTCTTACACATCGGCTTTACTAGAAAAACGTCGTCCGTAAACCGTTTAACATTTATGTACGATATTGACATTACCGCGATCAGTTCTATCCAACAGTGCTTATTTCGAATGTTATATTTTACATTATCATCATTGTTTAGCCTAAATATCCATTGGGTTTACGAACAATGGGCTAGCGCTAATTCGTTTTTGTATTGCCCCAACGTTTTATTTGCCCTATTGATGTATTAAAATAGAGTCTTCGATTGGGGCCTTGCATCATATTAGCAGCAGCAGCAGCAGCAGCAGCATCATCATCTTCATTTAGCCTGAGGGAGTTTTTAAGACAAAATTAATTAGGAAAAATTAATTAAGCCACCCATAATATTTGACTGTTTTTGTTCTGCGCTAAGCTTTAATAAAAACCTACGGGGTCAGGTACGTTGAAAAAAATGTAAGATCATTTGATTTTTTAACGCGTTAAACGATTTGGATTTTCTGGACGAAATATTAGGAACCTATCTATCACTTAGCGCATA
>CAZMDX010000331.1:0-3895 GCA_964564805.1 uncultured Pseudoalteromonas sp.
CACATAACGCCGCAAGCAACTGCGGCTGAAACGGAGTTTGTGTTTGTGCGAAGCTTTACCCGCACCAACACAAAGGGAGAGTAAGCTGTCAGATTGACTTGCTTTGTTATGTGTTTGGATAATATACAAGTGCGCTTCCTTTGCTAAGTGCCTCTTCATAAAACCCAGTAAATCCTCTGTACTGATCTGTATTAAGAACCTCTACCTTTAGGAGATTAGCCCTCATATTCTCAATATTAGAGAACCCGTACCTATTACACTCTTTCTCAGCGGCATCAAAAATTAATTCTTCTGAATCTTGAGATAAGAAGAGCATACATTTATGAGAATCGTCGATTCTAGGGAATGTATAATCATACTCAGAATTACCAATGAATTTCCCTTTAAAACCGTAGATAACCACAGCCTTCATCCTTTCCACCTTACTTACACATAACGCCCCATTAAGAGGCAAATAATTGTTGGTTAAATAGGCGAAGAAGGAGCAAATAGCCAACTGTTATTTGTCCTGCTTGAATGGCTTGTTATAAATCGTTAGACACCACACTCTACTTTTTCATAATCATCTTCAGAAACTGAGCTGTCAGGTATGGTAAAACCTATATTCTCTGTAACTTGTGAATCGGCTTTATCGATAGTGAATACATGTAATCTTCCTGTTCCTCCACCACAAACAGCAGGGTAAGCAACTTGAGTTAAGAAACCACAACTTTCATTTTTCACTTCTACATTGGCATCTAATAAATAACTCTTAGTTACTGAAATAGATAAACCGTTTTCCTGACATTGTAGCTCCCCTGTACTTATATACACTTCGATATCATTGTTGGGATCCGATTCATTACAACCAGAGAGCATGACTAGTGTAGATAATATTAGGTAGCTAATTTTCATTGTGTACTCCATTATTTTATTAAGATTTATAACGCCCCACTAAGAGGCCTTTAATTGTTGGTTAAAATGTGAAGCGAAGCGGAACCTAACCAACTGTTAAAAGTCCTGCTTGAGTGGCTTGTTATATATTACCTACTCAGCTCTGTTTTTGGCCAGTTCCACGCATACCAAACCGTAGTAATTGAGAGCAATATTTCGATGGCTGTTAGATATAGATAATATACCCAAGTTGTTTCTAAATTAACTGCTACAAGAAGAATTATGTACAAAGCAGGTATAATTATATTTAACCAACGATTAATACTTGGCTTTAAAACTAAAGTAAGAAATATCATTAAGCTAGGAATAGACATAAGTAAAGCAATAGCGAAGAACTCTATTTCAATACCCTCTTTAGCTGCTGTAACTTCCATCGCGTCGGCTAAAATACCAGGAACATAAATTTGAATATAATCACCATAAACGTAGCAAAACATAACAGCTACCCAAAGAGAGGATATTATTAACTTCACGTTTATCGGGAAATCTTTAAAAACACTATTTGATTGATCGTTCGAACTCATTGAAACTCCATTTTATGAGTAATATATAACGCTTCGCATAAACAGCGGAGCAAGTTGGACGCCTTTTTGCGCCGTGTGTTTTGCAAAAAACCGGCCTGCTTGCGGAGTCAGGTTTAGCGTTTGTTAGTGTTCCGATAGCCATTTTTTAGATTCTTCTTGCATTAGAACACCTATTTCAACAACACCATCATTGTCATTTACATCCAAATCATCTCTTGCGTAATACAACCCATAAAGATGTTCGATCCCTATATTATCTCCAACATACTTAGTCACGTTTTCATGTAGATCAAAATTATTAATATCATCGAGCAACTGCCGAAATTGAATGAATGGGTCTATTTTCTCACTAGCAATTAACTTTAAGTGATATTTAATTATTAAATTAATTGAATCCTCAAATGAAGGAAGTTGAGCAATAAGCCTTTCAAAAAGAGGTGAAACAATTCCCCAACACTTAGGTTCTGCATCAATAATATCCAGTAACCCATCAGAATAAACGCCGTTGTTTAACTTATAATTTGCATAATTGATCAAATCATCAGTTTCACAAGCACCTGCTACATACTTTGCTATAAAGTAATTTTCGTTCTCTTCATTCATCCTAAATTTGAAAACCCATTATTAAGGAACACTAACGCCCTGTTAACAGGCAATAAAATAGTTGGTTAAAATAAGCGACGAAGGAGCAAAAACCAACTGTTTTTTGTCCTTGTTTAACAGCTTGTTAGGCTACTGAACCTAGCACACTCGTAATAGCTTCATTTGCAGGTTTACTTAGTAACGGTTTCATTTTAATAAACAAGTTAAGTAAGCCTTGTCCATGCTCTTTTAAAAATTCAATACTATCGATTGCCAACTCAAGTTCATTTGCAACTGTCAGCTCGCAAAACTGTTGTGCTTGTTCATTAGTTAATTCAAATTCTGTTTCCGAAAATCGATCTCTAAATTTAATAACAGAGTTTCCATCAAAATTGTTAAAGACAAAGCCCCGATCACAAGAACAATATAAATAAACAATTTCTTCCGCAATTTCACCTATGATTTGTGCTATGTCGTTTCGTTGGGATAATGAGACAACCTGAGTTTCAAAACCAGCCGTACCATATGCAGCATGGTATAAACCTGAATCACAAAGTTCTTGAGAAGCTCCCCACTTTTCTAATAACTGATATGTGCTATTAAGATGTTTAATCAATGAACCATTTAAATGCTCAAACTCTCCTGCACCCAACTCACTTAATTTATCAAACTTTGAATTCACAGCAATCCTTAAGTAGCCTAACGCCCCATTAAGAGGCAAATAATAGTTGGCTAAAATAAGTGAACGTAGTGAACAAATAGCCAAATGTTATTTGTCCTGCTTTAATGGCTTGTTAGGTGTGCCTTGGTACAGAACACCACAATGCTCACATTTAATTTGAGGTGGTAACCCTTTTAAAAACCATAAAACCCAATGCTTATTTTTAACTTGATGATCACTTTTAGTAATAACTGCCAATCGTTTATTACAGTAATGACACCTAATAAACGCGCAAAGTGTAAAACCAATAGACGCACTACATAACCAAACAAAAAGTAAGATGTAGAATATTGGATTTACCAAAATTGTATCTAAATCGAGTACTACCCCAATAATAAAAACAGCAATCATAATCCAAAGACTAAATTCAGCAATACTAAGTAATGTTATATAAGTATGGAGCATTCTAAAACCAGACTCGAACAATTGTGTACACCTAACGCTCCCCATAAGGGGCAAATACTTGTTGGCTATAATGCCCGAGGAACGAGGGAGAGCCAATGAGTATTTGTCCCAGTGAGCCCGCGAACGAATTCATGGGTTTGTTATGTTTTTTGCCTATACAACAACCCAAGCGAGCCCATATACATAGTCTCTGTATAAACATCACCAACTTCAAGTTGATTGTATAAATAGCTAGTTAATTCAATTTCTAAGAGCTGGTTTGATGCAATATCTTTGAAAGTAATGAAAAAACTAGGTTTGTACCTTCCTTTGTTTTGTTCCTTCAGAATAACAGGGCCAGATACTAGAGTTTTTCGATGAATACCAATGCTGTTGGTTAGATGTATGTAACCGCCTCCAATAACAGACGAATAAAATAATAAAGAAAATGAAATAGATAAGTATTTGATATTCAGCTTAAATGTTTTGAAACGTTGGAAATAGACCATAAGCAGAATGAGTAATGAGGGTATGGCTAAAGTGTAAAACGCCAATTTAACATGGGAGTAATTAACACCCATATTTGCACCAAACATCCCACCTATTAATGTAAATACCAGGAACACCAAGACTAGCAGTACTTTAAAAACTCTCTGCATTAAAACTTCCTTGAAAAACATAACGTCGGTAGAATATGCGAACAAAAATGGAGGCGAAGCCGGATTTTTTATTTGTCATTATTATTACCTTT
>CAZMDX010000332.1:0-5450 GCA_964564805.1 uncultured Pseudoalteromonas sp.
AAAATATTGCAATTACAGCTAAAAAGTATGAGTGAAGAAAAAATACACTTGCCGATTGGCATTACATTTAATCAGGATGTTCAAGGACAAAGCTCAGTTGCACTCTGGTGCCAAGGTATGTTGTTTGGGCATAGTCAGCTCGAATCAGTTTGGCAAGGTGCTTGGAATAAAATGCAAGTGAGTGAGTTAATCCAGATGCAACAACTGCAAAAAGACTTAAGCCATTGTTTATATATGTTCACTACTTTTGCAGATATCCCTCTGGCGGTTAAACAAGCTGAGAATAGGGGTAACGATCAGTTACTTAATATATTACCAAAAATCTTTTTGTCCTTCCCAGAAACCCTAAAAACCTATGTAGGTCTGTCTGGTAGGTTAGTGGACTTTTTACCTAATCAATTTGAAACTTTCGAGCAAAAATAATCAACTAAAAGCTAAATATTTTCACTACACAGTAAAATGAATACCGAGCAAAGACGAACAAAAGCAGATCAAAGGCGCGATGCCCAAGTTGAAAAAACAGACGGTGGTATGCGTAATATGGGTGTTTTTAATTTTAATCTTTCATTTTTTAGCTCACATTGCTCAGCGACGGGTCACTGGCTTCGAGCTCCTAATTGGCTTCTATCTTTGATATATTCATATTTACAATGTTGTACCAGGCGAATTTGCAGTAAAGTTATATTATTGACTTAATTGATAAAATAAAAATATATAGAGATACGCATATGAATAATTCTACTCGGTACAAGTGGGTGATAACGCTTGTCGTCATATTTTTTACTTTATCTGCCTGTGTAGGTAACAATAAATTAAACACCACAGAGGGAGCAAAAATGGGCACTCAGTTGACTGATAAGATGATATATGGCGACTGGTCTTATAATGCAAAAAAGCCTGGTGCAGTGCGCTGGTTAGATAAAGGTGCCAATTATAGTGCCTTAGAAACTGCGCCAGGTTATGAAGATGCCAAGCTTGAAAAAGATCAATACGGCGACGACATCAGGGTATATGAGGAAATTGTTCAATACGATCCTGCTACATCAAAACGTACTGTTTTATTGCCCTTGAAACAACTCATTCCTGAAGGTTCTGACAAAGCGTTAGCCATAGATGATTATCAATGGTCTAACGATAAATCGAAAATATTGATTTACACTAACGCTAAATATGTTTGGCGTAAAAAAGACCGGGGTGACTATTGGATACGTGACCTTAATACTCATGATTTATGGCAGCTAGGTGTTAAAAAGTCCGCATCAGCAGAAATGATGTTTGGCAAATTTTCACCCGATGGTCTGAAATTTGCCTATGTATGGAAAAACAATATTTATGTACAAGATCTTGATTCCCGAGAAGTGCGAGCTCTAACAACCGATGCTTCAAGTTCTGTTATTAATGGTCTATTTGATTGGGCTTATGAAGAAGAGTTTTCTATCCGTGACGGATTTCGTTGGAGCCCTGATAGTCAACGTATTGCTTATTGGCAATTAGATACCCGTGCTGCCAAAGACTTTTTGATTATTAATAATACTGACACTCTGTATCCCGTAACGACGGCAATCCCTTATCCGAAAGTAGGCGAAGAAAATGCCGCAGCACGCATTGGTGTTGTCACCCTTGGAAATAGCACCACTGAGTGGATAACACTGCCTGGTGTCCCTAAAGATATGTACGTGCCACGTATGGACTGGGCTAATAACAGCGAGCAATTATTAGTTCAGCAGTTTAATCGCAAGCAAGATACTAATACTTTATTTTATGCAGATGCACGTACTGGGGAAATACAGGTATTATTAATAGAAAAAGAAGACACATTTATTGAACTGATGATTGAGCCTAAATGGCTTGAAAACTCTGACGACTTTATTTGGCTCAGTGAAAGAAACGGTTGGAAACATGTCTTCCGGGTATCGAGAGACGGCACTACTTACAAAAATCTTACACCTGGAAAGTTCGATGTCACTGAACTTGTTTCCGTTGATGAAAAAAATGGCTGGCTGTATTTTATTGCCTCACCAGATAATGTGTCACAACGTTACCTTCAGCGGTCACGCTTAGACGGCAGCGGTGACATGGAGCAAGTCACCCCAAGTAAATTTATTGGTACTAATGGTTATCAAATATCTTCTGATTCGAGCTGGGCAATACACACCTATTCGTCTTTTTTGACAGCGCCAGTTTATAGTCTGATTTCATTACCCGATCACAAGATACATGATGTGCTTGAAGACAATGCTGCTTTAGCCACAAAACTGACTGAACTAAATATAGGTGAACTAGAGTTTTATAGCGTAAAAGCCCAAGATGAATTACGTTTAGACGGTTATATACTGCGTCCTGCAACACTAGACAAAAGTAAAAAATATCCATTGATACATTATGTTTACGGAGAGCCTGCAGGGCAAACAGTGCGCGACGCTTGGCAGGGTAACCGGAGTATGTGGCATATAATGATGTCGCAACGTGGTTTTATTGTTTCCTCCGTCGATAATCGTGGCACTGCAGCTCCTAGAGGGCATGACTGGCGTCGTTCTATTTACGCAAGCGATGGTAGTTTAGAAACACGAGATCAATCAGATGCAATTAACGCAATGTGCGCGCGTTGGGAATATATAGATTGCGACCGTGTGGGTGTTTGGGGCCATTCAGGTGGAGGCTCTTTAACTCTTAGCTTGATGTTTCGTTACCCCAAGTTGTTCAAAGTAGGGGTGTCTCAAGCACCAGTGCCTGACAAACGTCTATACGATTCTATTTATCAGGAACGTTATTCAGGCCTATTAGAAGATAATGCTGATAATTACGTGGAATTTTCAGCCATTACTCATGCCGCTAAACTAGAAGGTAAGTTATTGCTAGTCCATGGTACAGGTGATGATAATGTACATTATCAGGGCAGTGAGCGATTAATCAACGAACTGATTAAACACAACAAGCAATTTAGCCTGATGGCTTACCCAAATAGGCGTCATGGGATTGTTGAGGGCGAAGGCACTTCACTGCATTTGAGCACAATGAGGTCAGAATACTTTATGGACAATCTCTAAAAGCATTGATTAAGTTGCCACTTCTAAATTTCTAGGAGGGCAACTTAGTGGTACTGGAAATCACTTGGCGAATAGCGACTTATTTTTTGGCTTTAGTCTTTAATTCAAAATCAAATTCTTGGGCTGAAATCACTAGTCCTTCCTCATTTTCGCTAGGGAAAACAGCCACTGCTACGTCGTCGTCTTCTAACCCTCTTGTCCAGCGGCTATGCCACGTTTTTAAATCAATTGCTTTGGCTTCGCATGCACACCAATCACCTGTTGCCCAAGCTTGGGCAAACGTTTCACTTGGCCAAACGGGTGTGCAATCTTCATCTTCGGTGTTGAGCATCACGCAGCCGTCTTGGTCGGTCAGTATCCATACTTGTTTATTTAAGATGCACTCTTTTACTAAATAACTGAGACGTTGTTCTGGTGTAAATTGTGCAATGTTGTCTAGGGTGTCTGACATAAATGATCCAAATATGTATAGCATGAGAGAAAAAAACTAAAGCAAAAGATTGTTTTAGTTTTTAGTTTTTTCTAATTCTCAACCATAAATGGAATATTTGCATTACCTACTTTGTTATTTCCACCATGAGCGTAATTAAATAAGCGATATTCACCTACTTCACTTGGTGCATTAAAAGTCATCTCAACATACTCGGGTCGAAAGTCAGATTTGATTATTTTTAATCCCAACACTGCTGGTTTTGCTTCAAAGTGACCTCCTTGACTGCGTATTTCTACCTCTTTCATCAAGACCCATTCATGAGTCAATAGATCGCCTTCAAGGTCAGCAACTTGGACTTTGACCGTGGCGGTTTGACCTGTCTTTAATCGAATATTTTCAATTGCTTGTGTATTGTTGATAGAGATAGCTTTTGATAGAGGGGCACGATTAATCGGGTATTGCCCGGTCCACATTCGGGTAAGTTCATCAATATTGGCTGTTTGCTCACCAGACTCATTAAACATACCGTACCAAGTCGGTGTGCGTTCTTGTTTCTGACCCCAGAAAAATGCAAATGAACCAATAATTTTGCCTGTTTTATCGTCAAGAATAATTTCTTGCATGCGTTTTGCCATGCCTGAAGCTTTGACTGCACTGGGCTCTTCAATTTCCCGACCCCATTCGGTAGTGGGTAATTCCCAATGCCCTAAAGGTCCAAATTCGGTCACCATATAAGGTTTATCTACATTACTTTGGGTAATGCTGTCAGGTAATGTGACTAAACCTCCGTAGCTTTGTACAGATAAAATATCGATATTGGGTGCATATTTTAGAACCTGTGCAATATCTTTGGGGTTAGCTCCTGCGAGACTAAAAGTGGCAGGATGGTTGGGGTCACTTTTATGAATGTAGTCGATGATGTCACCCATAGCGGCATAAACCTTGGGGTTGACCTCTTTTAACTTTTCTTTTTCGTCAAATAATAAATTAGGTTCATTGTTAATTACCCACAGTAGTACGTTAGGATGATGTTTATATCTTTCGATGATACTTTTAACACGTCTAAACTGCTCGGCTACTGCTTCTTTGTCGTTGTAATCAAAACCTAATAATTCTTTACCTGTTGGTATTCCAACTGCAATCATCAGCCCTAGTTTTTGTGCCATAGCTAATTCTTGCTCGATATGGGTTAACTCCCAAGTTCTAAAGGTATTACCTCCCGCTTCTTTTAAGGCCACAATATCTTCATCGTTTGTATAGCCCAAGCCGACTCCTCTGACTTCATAAGGTTGGCCATTTATGGTAAGACAGTATTGATTGTTCTGTTTGACGATTTTAACTACTGACGGGGTGAGAGTTGAATTTGTAAAAGGCATGAGTAAGCTGCTTAGGGTTAACTATAATGAATGGAGAAAACGTGAAATCATAAAAACACTCGTTCCATATTGTATCTACAAACAACAAAATTGTATTCTTCGTCTTAAGCATTGCGTACATAAACAAGGTATAAATCGGCCAATAGGGTCATTATTAGGATTAAGCGGATGCAAAACATAGTTTTTTGGAATGGCAATAAGTCTCCAACAAGGCAGAATTACGAAACCGCTTTGCTTCAAGCATGTTTAAAAGCGACAGATCATGAATATGGTTCAGTGCAGATACGAGTCGATAACACTGATTATCCTGATGCCGAAGATGAAGCTCATATCTTTGATAACGGTGCAGACATCTTGGTAACCGTAGCCGGAAATGTAAAATTTAAAGACAAACAAAAACTGGTTATTCCTCAACCACTTACCAAAGGGTTATTGGGTTACCGATTACTTTTGGTCAGGGACGAGTCTGTGACCAAGTTTGCGCAGATTAATACACCACAACAGCTTCAAGCATTATCTATTGGTATACCCGAAACATGGGCAGATGCTGCACTCTTTAGGTATAACCAATATAAGGTTATCGAACAGGGAACG
>CAZMDX010000333.1:0-1752 GCA_964564805.1 uncultured Pseudoalteromonas sp.
TAAAAACATGAATTTTTTTTGGTGAACTCTCACTTCGTGAGTGTCCACACAGATTGTCTTGTTCTAATTGTTAAAGAGCATGCTAACTGCGTTAGCGGCTTAAGTGGTTGTCCGTAGACCCTCTTAAGCGGGAGGCGAATAATACGCGGTTCCCATTTGATGTCAACAATTTAATTAAAATTCTTTTTAACTAAACCTTGCTACATCCCGCAGCAACTATACGTTTACCGTACATGCAACACTGAGGATTAACCTGTTATGTTGCGAGTGACCTAAATATATTTGGTCTCCCTTGAAGCGAGGGCGCATCTTATAGATCTACAGCTTCACGTCAACCATTATTCGCAAAAAAGTTAACATTAGAACTATCGTGTGCACAATATATAAACAAAACGATTAAACAATGTTCAATGATTAATAAATTGAATCATTTGTAGATATGAATGTCATATTAAATTCAATTAGCTGTATCGGTACTGGTAGTTATGAACCCATTTGTTAAATTAACGTTTGCTTTTAGTACATTTGTCCTTTCGCATAATGCAATAGCAAGCAACAAAGTAAACAAAAAGAAACAGGTCAGTCAAAAATTTATACAGATACAAGTTGACCAAAACGTCACTATTGGCAGGGCTATAAAAACAATGGTCGAACACTACCCTCAACAAGCAGCTGCTATTGTAGATAGCTCACTTGACCTATACCCAGATAAATACAAAGAAATAATTCATGCCGCAATTTCTGCCCAGCCGACATTAACTGATGAAGTTGTCACAATGGCACTCAATAAAAAATTAAGCAGCTGCGCTAGCATCGTCGAAACAGCAATTAATGCAGATCCAAGTTATATCGATTTTGTTGTCTCGGCAGCCGCTAGCTCGACGCCAGAACAAATATCTGAAATTGTGCGAATTGCTGTAATAGCGGAACCTGATTCAGCAGACTATATTGTCCAATCACTTGCAAAAGATCATCCAAACAAGATTGTTGAGATTTTAAGATCTGCAATAGTAGCAGTCCCCTTTGTCGGGGAATATGTTGTAGAAGCGCTACTTGCAGTTTTTCCGGATGATGCGGAAATAGTCATTACTACAGCAGTACGAGAATCAAGCGCTAAACGAGACAATGTAAAACGGATAATAGAAATTGCACAAAATTCCGGCGTTGATGAAGATAAGTTAGAGACCTATGCACTTAATGGGGGAGCAACTCATGAAGAACTATCTGAAATTTTGGGTGATAACCAATAATCTTAATTTGGACACAAAAAAGCCAGACTAGTGTCTGGCTTTTTTCATAGTGCAGTTGTTAAACTGATTCAGTATCTTCAATCTCTTCGACTGCTTCAACTTCAGGACGGTCAACTAATTCAACGTAAGCCATTGGTGCTTTATCACCAGTACGTAATCCACATTTTAAGATGCGGATATAACCACCTGGACGCTCTTCATAGCGAGGTCCAAGTTCGTTGAACAATTTACCAACAACTACTTTATCACCAGTACGAGCCATTGCCAAACGGCGATTAGCTACACTGTCTTGCTTAGCAAGTGTGATAAGAGGCTCAATTACGCGACGCAATTCTTTCGCCTTTGGTAGAGTTGTTTTAATCAACTCATGCTTAACCAAAGAACCAGCCATATTTTTAAACATAGCTTGACGATGACTGCTGTTACGATTTAACTGACGACCACTTTTACGATGGCGCATAGTTTTATCCTTCTTTACAAATCAGGTTCGAGAACCTAATTA
>CAZMDX010000334.1:0-4739 GCA_964564805.1 uncultured Pseudoalteromonas sp.
CCTGTTCAGTTGCTATTTGTGTTTCTACTGACAACAATTCTGCTTTTGGTAACTCAGGGGTCCTTCCATCGGCGATCAATGGAAAAAACCGATATAAACTGTGATGACCAGTATGCTCAGATACAAATGTGCCAATACCTTGCCTACGATTCAGTATTTTATCATCAGTTAAACTGTTTAAAGCTTTGCGCACAGTGCCTTGGCTCACATTTAACTCGCTTGCTAATTGAAATTCGTTAGGCAACATTTCACCGGGCTTCCAACGTTGTTCAACAATCAGTTGCGTCACATGTTCTTCAACTTGTTTGTACAAAGGTTGAAAAGCTAACCCAGGGCGGCTTAATTTATTATCAAAACGATTTTTATTCATTTATCTAAACAGTAAATTAACATTTGTCTAGAATAATATTAACTATCACTCTTATACAAGATATTAAATAAATATTGTTACTAATGAATATTGTTTTGGGTGTATGGCACCAAGCAGAGATATCTAAAAACATTGACCAATAACATTCATACCAGCCAATTATTCTCATCGATTGACAAAAATTTAACACTACTATAACTTATGTCTTATATAAGATTAATAACGCACTTTTTTAATATTCGATTGGCTTACTGAGCAGATATCCTCAGAAATGAATTAAAATCGGTTTGTGTTGAATAAAACGTAGCGTTTAGCAAATTTTTAGAGGTTATCTTTGTCTGTATTTTCACCATCACTATTGCCTGATCTCAATCTTTCAGCACCCAACTGGAATAATGTACCCCAAGTTACTATTTCAGGTGATGCTTATCTAACAGATGACGCCTGTGTTATTCTGCCGACTTCAAATGGCTTGTTACAAGTCAGTTTTCACTCATCAGGGTTACGCCTGAGAATAGCTGGCCAGTCTAGTGCCAATTATGAAATGTTATTACAAGAGCCCCAAAATTTACCTTGCCTGGTGACTCATTCAGCGCAATGCACCACCATAACATCAGATGATAATGAACTAATCATTCAACATAATCCTTTTTCATTTGCGCTGAATTGTGGTGGGAAAAATGTACAAAAAACACCAAACGATGGACATTTTGTGCGCCAGTTCCGTATGCCGCCTCTGGCAAAAACGACTCAAGGTTGGTTATTCAGTTTAGACTTAAGTGCTGAAGAAGCCGTATATGGATTAGGTGAAAAGTGGTCGAGCTTAAATAAGCGAGGTCAATTTATTCGCTCATACAATCATGATGCCCTAGGGGTTAACGCCGAAGTTTCTTATAAAAACACACCTTTTGCTTGGAGCCCATCTGGATGGGGTGTATTTGTACATACACCGGCGCCAGTAACTCACGCAGTGGGTTATGCACCTTGGTCGCAAAGGGCTTATGGGTTGTTAGTAGAGGATGATGCGTTAGATATATTTATACTTAAAGGCAAAAATGGTGCAGAGATAATCCATCAATATACTGAACTAACTGGTAAAGCACCCGTTCCGCCAGTATGGAGTTTAGGTGTGATTTTATCCAAAGCTTATTACAAAGATGTGCCCGAACTGATAGCCACTGCAAAAGCCGTACGTGAACATAATATGCCTTGCGATGTGATCACCTTAGATGGACGCGCATGGCAAGATACCGATACACGTTTTGCATTTGAATGGGATCCCAAACGATTTGCAGACTTTCCCCCCAATAAAGTTATTAGTGACTTAAAAGCCATGCACTTTAAAGTGTGTATTTGGGAATATCCCTTAGTGTCAGTACAAAACCCATTGTTTGAAGAAATGGCAAATAAAGGCTGGTTACTCACAGATAAACGCACTGGACAGGCCTACCGTTATCAATGGGACATGAGTGCCTTTGCCGAAGTGCTTACACCCTTACCCGAGTCAGGCATTGTTGATTTCACCCACCCTGATGCATTTGATTTTTGGCTTGAATCACATAAACCGTTATTTGACTTGGGTATAGACATGATTAAGGCCGATTTTGGCGAGCAAGTAGAAGATGACAATATGCTTGCTTACAATGGCGATTCTGGGCATCGACTACACAATGTATACAGCCTGCTATATAACCGCTGTGTGTATCAGGCAGCTGAAAAATACAGTAAAACAGGCCCATTTCTATTTAGCCGTAGCGCATGGACTGGCTCGCAACGTTATCCCAGTCAATGGGGTGGCGATCCTCAGGCAGATTGGGGTGGATTAGTGGGTAGCATTCGTGGTGCTTTGTCTTGGGGCATGTCTGGTGCGCCTTATTTTGCTACAGACGTGGGCGGATTTTATAAAGACACCCGCGACTCAGAGTTATTTGTACGTTGGTCACAAACTGCAGTCTTTTCTGCGCACATCCGCCTCCATGGTATAGGGCAAAGAGAACCTTGGAGTTATAGTTCAGAGGCAGAAAATGCCGTTAATCAGGCCTTAAAATTACGTTATCAGCTTATACCTTATATTCAAACTACCATGCAACAAGCAAGCGAATCAGGTTTACCTGTGATGCGCGCTATGGCTTTAGCCTTTCCCGATGACAGATTAGCTAGGGGGTTTGAGATACAGTTTATGTTTGGTGATAACTTATTAGTAGTGCCTTGCACCCAAGCCGCTGGAGAGGTGGAGTTTTATCTCCCTCAAGGTCAATGGCTGAGATTTCCCGAGCAACAAATTTTTAATGGGGGTAATGTTTATAAATTAACTTTATCGTTGGATGAAATGGCGGTGTTTGTTCCTGCTGGACGTCAGATACCTATTGGACCTGATATGTTACATACAGAACAATTAGATCATCCCAAAATCGGTCAACAAATTAGTCATTACTGGCCAACTAGGGATGCAAAGTAACAATGACTAAACTGCAGCAAACATTATTCACAATCAATACGCCATTGGGTAAGTTCAACTACTTGATAGCCAATCTAGCCAAAAATTTAGCCGGAGGATTACTTGCGCTCATGCTAGGCATGATACTGGCGCAGGTCTTTTTTCGGTATGTGCTTAACGATTCATTGGCATGGACTGAAGAATTAGCAAAATTTGCTATGGTATGGGTAGCATGTTTAGTTGCTCCTTGGGCATACCTTGCACACTTAAATGTATCTATTCAGATGTTTGCCGATGCGCTACCAGCACTTTTACGCAGGATAACCGAACTACTGATCACCCTGTTAGTCATGGTTATTTGCGGTATTTTTTTTATTCAAAGCTTAGAATTTTGGCAAACAGGACTGAGTATCAATGCTTCGTCTGTGCCTGTTAAATTAGCTTACTTCTATAGTTGTGCCCCCTTTGCTTTTGGCTCAATTTGTTTGGTAGGACTAGAAAAATTTATCGAGCAGTTATGCTTGCCCTTAGATCATTGTTTCGTCCCACATCAGGATGCCACCTAATATGTCATTAAGTTATTTCTGGGTTTTTATTTTATTACTTACGGCCGGTGCTCCGGTCATTTTTGCACTATTAATTGGCCCCGGTGTCAGCTTAATTTTAGACGGTAAGGAAGTGTTCTTCTCTGCCCTGTTAAATCGACTTTACTCAGGTATGAATTCTTTTCCTTTGATGGCGGTGCCATTTTTTATTCTCGCTGGCGAGTTGATGAACCAAGGTGGTATCACCCAGTCAATTGTTCGTTTTAGCCAAACGTTGATAGGTCACTACCGAGGCGGATTAGCACAGGTAAATATTTTATCTTCTGTGCTGTTTGCAGGTTTGTCTGGTTCAGCAGTAGCAGATACTTCGGCGCTGGGTAAAATGCTTATCCCTGCGATGGAGCAAAATGGCTACAGCAGACGTTTTGCTGCAGCGGTGACGGCTGCATCTTCAGTGATTGGCCCAATTATTCCTCCATCTGGTATTATGATTTTATATGCGTTTATTATGAATGTGTCTGTTGCAGGCATGTTTTTAGCCGGAATAGTTCCCGGTATATTGATCTGTGCAGGTTTGATGTTGGTTACCAACTATATTTCTAAAAAACGAAATTATCCAGTTGCTAATGCAAAAGCTACATGGCGCGAACGTGGCAGCGCATTAAAAAGTTCATTTTTACCGTTGTTAACACCTGTCATATTATTGGGCGGAATAGTACTCGGTGTGTTTACCCCCACCGAAGCCGCAGCTGTAGCAGCAGGTTATGCGCTAATAATCACCTTGTTTGTGACTCACACACTTAAATTTAATAAGTTACCCACTATATTAGTCAATGCAGCAGTTCAGTCTGGCACCATTTTGTTATTGGTCGGCTCGGCAGTCACTTTTGCTTGGATCATCACGGTATCGGGTATGGCTGATACGCTCGCCTCACAGATAACGGGAATAACCGATAACGTATTATTACTACTACTGATCATCAACTTATTCTTATTTGCCATAGGCATGTTTTTAGATGCAGGACCCGCTATCTTAATTTTGGGTCCAGTACTTGCCCCCATATTTATATCTTTAGGCATAGACCCGTTGCACTTTGCAGTCATAATGTGTGTGAACTTGACCGTTGGACTCGCCACACCCCCTATGGGATTAGTGTTATTTGTTGCAGCGGCGGTATCAGGTGAAAAAACTGAGAATATTGCTTTAGAAATGCTGCCCTTTTTAGCAGTCGAAGCAACGGTCATATTTATGATCACTTACTTCCCTGCACTGACTATGACCTTACCTACGTTTTTTGGATTCGCTTAACATGTCAACTAAACGCTCAACATTGCTGATTATTTACGGGTTAATTATGGTTGGCTGCTTAACAGGCATTTTTCGAGC
>CAZMDX010000335.1:0-7684 GCA_964564805.1 uncultured Pseudoalteromonas sp.
CAGAGTGTTTGTAGGGTTTTTAGTGGGTGCTGGATTAGCAGTGGCGGGTGCCACTTTGCAAAATATCACTCGCAATGGCTTAGCCGACCCTTATTTATTTGGTGTGGTATCAGGTGCCGGATTAGGTGCAAGCATTGCCACGTTGTTATTTGACAGCAAGTTAGCCGAGCAAATTGGGCTGATGCAAATGTTCCCTGATTTATCATTTTCATTGGCCTTACCTTTTGCGGCATTTTTAGGCGCGTTATTTTCGGTGTTTTTGGTGCAACTTTTAGTTGCGAAAACCTTTGGTAGCAAGACTGAACATATGCTGTTAGCAGGCATTGCCGTGTCTTTTATGCTCAGCGCACTGAGTCATTTTTTGTTGTTTTTGGGTGAACCTTTTGCTGCCAACAAAGTGATTTTTTGGTTAATGGGTAGTCTAGCTCGAGTAGAAACTTGGTATGCCTGGGTCATGCTGCCAGTGGTGTTGGTAAGCGTGGCAGTGTTGTTACTTTACGGCCGACATATGGACGCGCTATTACTGGGCGATGAGAACGCTAAAACATTAGGAGTACAGGTCACTCGTTTACGGATTTTATCACTGGCCATTTGCGCGGCACTCACCGCCTGCATTGTGTCTTATTGTGGTGGTATAGGTTTTGTTGGTTTGATGATCCCACATATTGTTAGAAGTTGGTTGGGCGTCACCAGCCGTATTGTCACTATTGGCTGTGTGTTACTCGGTGGCTGTTTTATGGTGTGGGTTGATGTATTAGCGCGTGTGGCTCTGCCCAATCAAGAAATTCCTATAGGTATTATCACCTCTGCTATTGGTAGTGTGTTTTTTCTAATCGTGATGAGCCAAAGACGAAATTAGTTGATGGTTTTATTGTTTCGATTGCGGCTTTAATTACCATTCATATTGCTCAGCAGAAAATGCCTACCGCTTATTACTCAAACAGCCTAATACCACACCGTTGTTGGACTTAGGGTTACGTTCGGATCAAGACATAGGTGCATCCTTGGCTGTGCCTTTACTTAGATTCGCAGCTAACTTTTATAATAATATGGCGACCTCTGACAGTGCAAAAGTCTCGGTTTTCGTGGTGATATTGCGTTATTGCAAAGTGGTTTAGACTGGTTAAAAGCACATACCAATAAACCAGTCTTCGGGGTACTGCCGTAATTAATAAACTTACAACTTGCACAAGAAGATGAGATTCAAGCTAATCAAACGATCGATCAGTACAATATTAGGTTACAAATTGTGGTGCCCGTTTTCTTACGTATCAGTAACCATAACGACTTTGACATGTTGCGCACTCATCCTCAAATTAAACTAACCTTTGTGCGTCATGGCCAAAAAATACCTGCAGCTGATCTTCTTATTTTCTGGTAGTAAAAATCTCAGGGCTGATTTGGAGTTACTTAAGCAAAATGGTGGGGGAAAAGATATTTCCAAACACTTACGCTACGGCGGCAAAATATTAGGTATTTGTGGTGGTTATCAAATGTTAGGGCGAACCTTCCACGATCCAACAGGAGTTGAAGGTACAATAGGAACATCTGAAGGGCTCAGATATCTGCCCATAAACACGACACTAAAGATTGAAAAGCAGTTGACTCATAGTCAGGGTAAATTATTATTACAGGCCAACGCACATGATAATAATATTGAAGTGTTCGTGTCAGGCTATCAAATACACGTTAGAGATAGTGAACGAGAAGACGATTTTAAGGCTTTTGCGTTATTAAGTGATGCGCGTCAAGATGCTACAAAGTTAAATGACGCACAGTTAAATGATGGCTGGGTCAGCGCAGACAACCAAGTGGCCGGCAGTTATCTACATGGCATGTTCGACACACCTGAAGCGTTACAACAGATCATCGCTTGGGCCAGCGCAGATGTTGATGACGCCGAAACCTATGCCAGCCAACAAGAACATGAATTAGACCGTCTAACCGATGCATGTAGACTGGCAGAAAGTACATACATTTATAACTAAATAAATAAAGAGTAACAACATGACTGATGAAAAAGATAACGACCGCCATAAAACTCGGATGCAAGAACAAAAAGCTAAAGTGGATGAACGTATCGCTGCGGCACAAGAAGATAAGGGATTGATATTAGTTTTAACTGGTAACGGCAAAGGTAAATCTACCTCAGGTTTTGGTACTGTTGCCCGAGCAGTTGGACACGGATTAAAAGCTTCAGTTGTGCAGTATGTCAAAGGTGGCTGGGAGTGCGGCGAACGTAATTTATTAGAAAAAAATGGTGTGGAATTTCATGTGATGGGCACCGGCTTCACTTGGGAGACCCAAGACAAAGACTTGGATAAATTAGCAGCACAAGCAGCTTGGGAACACAGTAAAAAATTACTGCAAGACCCATCAATTAATGTGGTGCTGTTAGATGAAATTACCTACATGATTACTTACAAATATATCGATCTAGATGAAGTAATGGCTGCGTTGAACACTAGACCAAAAGACCAGCACGTGGTTATAACTGGCCGCGCTTGCCATCGCTCAATTATTGAAATGGCTGATACGGTCAGCGAAGTAAGACCCATCAAACATGCTTTTGACAATGGTATCAAAGCACAACAAGGCATCGATTGGTGAATCTAATAAAAAATCGCTATTTAAGTATACTATTATTGGGTTTGATTGGCTTAAATGCCAGTCAAACCGTAGCAAAAAACGTTAGTAATGACTCACTACAAAAAAAACGGATTATCGCACTTGCGCCACATATTGTGGAGTCATTATATGCAATAGGTGCGGGTGAACAGATCATTGGTACTACCGCGCATGCCGACTACCCAAAAGCCGCTGAAAATATTTTACGAGTCGGTAACTATGCACGATTACAAATTGAAAAAATCATTCAACTGAAGCCTGACGTAATCATCGCTTGGAAAACTGGCAATCCAATGGATGACCTGGCACGGCTCGAAAAATATCAATTTAAAGTAATTTACTCCCACCCACAAACCTTAGAAGATGTAGCCAACGAATTAATTATGCTGGGTAAGATTACTGGTAGAGAGGCAGTGGCTAATTCTGTGGCTAAAGAATATCTGTCAAACCTTCAAGAAATCAAACAAAAATATGCGACCCAGAACAAAATTAGTGTGTTTTATGAATTATGGTCACGGCCGCTTCGAACAGTAGCAAATAAAGCATGGCCACAACAACAAATCGAACTATGCGGAGCCAGTAATCCATTTGCAAACGCTCAAGACGATTACCCATCTGTCGGTCTGGAACAAGTATTAGTAACACTACCCCAAGTAGTGATACAACCCAGTCAATACAGCGCAGACAGCCCAGACGGGCTTAATTGGCCTCAGTGGCAACATATTCCAGCGGTAAAGAATAATTTTATATTTCATCCAAATGCTGACAAAGTTCACCGTATGACCACTCGAATGTTAGATGAGGTGGTGATTTTATGCGAACAAATTGATGTTGCTCGACAATTTTATCAAACCCAGAG
The DNA here is from genome assembly GCA_964564805.1 of uncultured Pseudoalteromonas sp. Taxonomy (GTDB): domain Bacteria; phylum Pseudomonadota; class Gammaproteobacteria; order Enterobacterales; family Alteromonadaceae; genus Paraglaciecola. Next base: position 3,488 of record CAZMDX010000335.1, read on the forward strand.
TTAAGGTGATAACAGCCGTTTCATCCTCTTAAAAGTTAACGCCAGCTTCACTATTTTTTATATTCAAGTTGCTCCTTTTAACGAACATGGCAGCTGAATTTTGCTCTACCTCTGTGAAATTCTGAATACCGAAAGTCTTGTGTCATTGATGCACAAATAGATGAACAAATAGCTGAACAAATAGCTGAACATAGTTGTAAATAGGTAAACAAAAATGACATTTATAACGTCCTGAAAACACAAAATATTAGGTATATAAGCGGAAAATAAAATTTTATTAATGCCGCTCATATTGGTTCCGCAAGCGATAAGGTATCGATGGACTATTTCAATATAGAAAATTTAGACGTTCCTATATTAAGGGGCTCAGTCTGTTTGAATACGAGATCTAATTTAATACTACTTAAGTATCTATTTTGTTAAATCTAGATGTGTGCATACACAAAACAGCGCTGACACTTACAAAGTAGCCAGCTATATCTGCCGTCGACTTGTTACACTTATGCTCTAGTGTGGCTTGCCTTAGAGCAGTTTAATCTTCAACGGAATGGTTTGTGAAATGAATATACAACCACTTGTACAGCAGTACCTAATTATGACAAGAGAAGTCATGCCCAAGATGGCACGTGAAACAACAAACAAATGGCCAGTAAAAAACGATCATTGTTTTCAACGCATAGTGCTAGATTCAGTATGCCAAGGAGTATGGTATGAGAGCATCGACCGCCCTGCATACAAGCACCTGAATTACGCACAAGCAAAACTTGCAGTCAAACTGTGTGATGAAATCATTGCGGGTGAAGTTGATTTATCTCAATTGAATACTCAGTCGCTCACTTGGCGTGGCAAACGTTGAGCCATGAGTAAAAGTAACGAGGTGTAACAAATTATCATGCCTAAACGTACTTCATTGAAAGACGCAAAACATATTGACAATGCTAGTGATATTGAGACTGTGGTGTCTGATAAACGACAAGGATGGCGAGCCAATGCCGCTACTGCACGTCGTCGTCAGAGGCGCTATAAAAAGCGCCTTGTTGATGAATTAGCAAATTTAACACAAGAAAGTGAGCCTGAACCTAATAACTAATACTGATGTGAATGAGTAATAATCAACGACATGTGGATATTATTTTTTGTAATTGCGGCCACATTTCCCACAATAATTTAAAAATTGAGAGGTGGATGCCAAATATCGTATTTTATACTTGGCAATGGCAGCCAACTATTGTTATTCGACAATCAAAGCATTCAAAAAGTTAACCTGCACTGTTTGTGCAAGCAACACCTTTAATTAAATACATGCATGTTACGGAGCATTTTTTACTTTTTGGGTTATGAGTTCTTGTAACGTGCAACTATGGTTTACACCCATTCATAATTTGCAAGACCCACCCCAAATAACGTAAATGTTTGTTTTCTATTTTTATCAGTTGTCATAAATTTTAATTATTCGTTGAGTAATCGAAGAGGATGCTGGCCATTCACCATCCCCATAAAAGGAGAATGAACCGAATAACCAACTAACGCGCGAAGTTCTGGCGAAAGTATTTTAACCGTCTCTTTATCCAACTCTAACAAGTAATTCTCCTGCTGGCGCATGAAAGCTTCACAGTATTGGTGAGTAACAGCAAGTCTTGGAGATTTAGTAACATTTGCCCCGCCGCCGTGCCAAGTAGTTCCAAGGAAAAATATAACAGAGCCCGCTGGCATCAGCGCTTTAATCACTTTTTCGGATGTAGGGCGTTGATGACCATCCCATGTATGACTTTTTGGAAAAACAACAGTGGCACCATTTTCCTCTGTAAAATCGTCAATCGCCCAAATACTAGCTGCGCCTAATGGTGGTCTAGGCCTAGGTATTTGATAAAATGAATCATCGTAATGATAGGCTTGTTGTTTTTCGTCAGGAAGAATATTAATCACCTGGCTCTGGCTCAGCAGAAAATTAGGTCTGAACATTAGATCCATTAAGCCCAGTATCCTGGGATGATCTGCCAATTTATCTATACATCGAGTTTTTGCCAACACATTATATAACCGTTGTGTGCTTTGTCCCTCAAATTCATTTCGACCTTTGTGTACCATCAAGGGTAGGCATTTGGCTTTAATGTCTTCACACTGTGATCCGGTTAGCAACCCTTTTATGATGACATAACCATTAGACATTAAACTTTCGAAATCTTGATTAATCAACGTTGACTTTCGATCTACTGATGGTTGTAGTTGTTTGAATTTTTTTGCAAGATCTCTGTCCGAATAGCCTTCAATATTACCTTCGATTTTCATTACAAAAGCGTTCTCTTTAGTTGATTGGAAAATTTAATTCATAACGTCTTAAGTATTTTATTTAAGGATCTCGCATTGAATTTTCGGAATCTGTGGATACTGGAATTGTTGAGGTCAAGTTTAGTATTGAAAATCACGTGTTCTGATAATGATTAAAAGTAGACAATGTGTGGATGATAAAGCTGAAAATTAAAAAATTAATAAAGTGCCCACTATTTTGTAATTGTCGCCTTTACTCGCACCCTATCGATTTGTCTCATTAAATTTAATGATAAAATCATAAGCTGACTGTGAATCGTGTTCAAATGTTTTTAGCCTAATATTTTCTTGAATAAACGCTTCATAGTTTGAGTAATGCCCTGTTTCATTCATATTACAAAAACCCATTGTCCAGTCGTTAAAGTTTCGTTTATTTATTGAGCCACTCATTATTTTATAAATATCCTTGTGGCGCTTGTCCATCGCTACTTTGTCATACAATTCAAGAACGCGTTCTTTCTTACCTTCAATAATCTGCATGAAATTACCTTCTTGATACAATAGCATTCCAGTTATTTCAGTTTTTTCGTTATTTTTTTGGCTCAGCTTATGAAGTTTCAAAAGCTCATCATTATCCATTAGTTTAACGGCAGAACTTACATAGAGCAGATAAAACATGGATAGCACCTCCTGAAATTTAATTATGGCATACAACAGGGTTTTGCCTAGGCTACATAGATACAACAAATACATGTAATAAAATGATTGTTTCAAAGGAATCTATCAAAGTCATTAAAAATTAACATTTCTTTTACATTATTTCAATTATCAGGTTACTGGGATAAAACTCAGACTTGTGTGTTTGCTATGATTCATATTGATAAACTAAAAGTATCAGAAAGTTAAAATTTTTAATGAAAAGTGACGGCTCTCAATTATGACAGGCTAAGGCTTGCAACACTCTAACCGTATCAGACACATGGATATAACCTAGACCAATTTCTCTTGAAATAGATAAGTCTGTTATGGGTTTAAAGTGGATGTTGGTATCTTTCACAATAGCGTCAGAAACAGGAATAAAAGCGCATCCTAAACCAGCTTTCACAAGGCCTAGTGCGTATTCGATAGTCTGTATTTTTGCTCTAGTGTCTATTCTAACATTTGCAGTATTCAATGTTTTTTTCAAATAATCCCAGCCTTCACAGGGGCTTCGCTGTACAAAAGCGACATCTTGCAGATCCATAATATTAACCCTCTCAGCCAAACCTAACGCATGATCCAACGGAATAGCCAGTTGGTATTCTTCTTGCCACATAGGTACAAATTTTTCATTATTTAACTGTAAGTCACGGCTAATAATACGTGCTTGGCATGGTTCGTCCTGTGAAACTAATGTCAGCTCTAATGAATCAACTGAACGAGTAAACCAACCTAACAAATCGCTCATTCGCGCCACGCCTAAACCTTTTATCAACCCTAATCTAAAAGGGGTTTTTGTAGTGTCTGTACTAAAAACATCACGGATTGATGTTGCCTGTCCCAATAATTGTTTAGCTAAAGGATAAAGTTGCTCACCTGCATGAGTTGCTTGAACTCCCCTAGCATGACGCACAAATAAACGGGTAGATAAACTGTGTTCTAATTGTTTCAACGAGGCCGATATAGAAGGTTGAGCCACAAACTTCTTTTTTGAAGCCGCACTTAAACTTCCACATTCGTAGATAGTGACAAAATACTCTAATGCACGTAAATCCAAGATCTATGCTCTTCTATTTGATATAGGTAAAAACTATAGCAAATAAAGATTATTAATATTATTCCTTTAGCTAAATAATGCTTATGATTTGACCATTCTGATTTCAGGCCACACAAGAACTGGCTTATAGGCATTTTTTAGTGGCAGATTTAAGGCATAACAGCATGATGCAA
>CAZMDX010000336.1:0-12212 GCA_964564805.1 uncultured Pseudoalteromonas sp.
AATAGTCGCTGCTTCTTTTAAACCTAAGTCCAACGCGGCTTGGTTTATGTCTTTCATAATAACAGGCGTGCCTTTTACAGCAGATTGGTAAGCGATACCGCCACCCATTATACCTGCGCCTAAAACAGCTGTTTGTTTGACGGCTTTTTAGCCGCTTTAGCTTGCTTTTTGCCTTTACCTTTAACCAATTGATCAGCTAAGAACAAACCCACTTGGGCTTTTGCTGCGTCGGTTTTAGCTAATTTAGCAAATCCTTGGTTTTCTAGTTTAAGCGCACCTTCTCTATCAAGGCCGGCGGCTTTTGATATTGTCTCTACCATCATATGAGGCGCTGGGTAATGTTTGCCAGCCTGTGCAAAAACCATCGCTTTTGCAGTTGAGAAGCTCATCATGGCTTCGTTTGGATTTAATGTCAGAGGTGCCTTCTTCTCTGCACGGCGAGCTTGCCAATCAAAGTCACCTGCAATAGCGTCTTTAAGTATGCTAAGTGCTGCTTCAGTCAATTTCTCTGGTGAAACTACTGCATCTACAGCGCCTTCAGCCATGGCTTTTGCTGCCTTGCGATCACGTCCTGTGGTCATCCACTCTAGTGCGTTATCCGCACCAATTAGACGAGGAAGACGAACTGTGCCGCCAAAACCTGGCATTAAGCCTAGTTTCACTTCTGGCAAGCCTAAGCTAGCGGTTGTATCTGCTACACGAAAATCACAGGCTAAGGTCATTTCACAACCTCCACCTAGTGCAAAACCGTTTATCGCGGAGATAGTGGGAAAAGGTAAATCTTCAAAACGGTCAAATACTTGAGAAGTTTTGCCTACCCATGCTAAAACTTCTTCATCTGGCATATCAAATAAACCAGTAAATTCAGTAATATCAGCGCCTACAATAAAAGTTGATTTCGCTGAGCGGACTAATAAACCTTTTACATTTGGATTAGCTACAAGAACTTGCGTCGCAGCATCTAAGTCTGCAACGGTTAGCTGATCAAACTTGTTCACCGAACCTTGGGCATCAAATACTAACTCTGCAATGCCATCTTGCAGTAAATTAACCGTGAGGCTTTTACCTTCGTATATCATTATCATCTCCTGTGGCTATAGCCAAAGCGTGGGTTGGGAGGAGGCCGATGGCCCTCAGAATACAGGTTACATGAATTGTTGTTAAAAAATTTGGAAAGGGCAACCTAAGTTTTAACAAAATATAACAAGGTTAATTACATGTGGGTAAATAAAGTCAATTCAACTGGTCATGCCAGTTAATGTGTGATTTATTCAAAATACTCACGCCTATCAGTAAACAAGTTTGCTAAAATTGTCTTATGTTAATTTTTATATGTCTTGGGATCTGTGACCATACGTTATTTATTTTGGTTCGTAACCGCTGCTGTTTTGTTTTCTCAAGTGGGACTTGCGATGACTACGCTCGACCGCGAGCAGCAACGAAAGCTTTTTATTAAAACACAGAGGCTGGCGCACAACCCAAACAGCAGCGCCTTTAAGACAGTGATGGAACAGCTAGAAGGTTATCCGTTAAAGCCCTACGTTGAACTAAAAACCTTAAGTAAATTCCCCTTTATGGCTAATAAAAAAAGGATTGGAAATTTTTTAGACAAATATGAAGCCTCACCCTTAGACAGGCCTTTGCGTAAAAAATGGTTAATCTATTTAAGTAAAAAAAACCAATCTGAACTGTTTATGCAGTTTTATCGAGATATGGGTGATGCTACTTTAGATTGTAAATATGCAGAAATCTTGTTGAAGAAAAATCCATCTAGTGCTGAAGCATTGGCATTGACAGAAGACCTCTGGGTCGTGGGTAAATCACAGCCAAATGAATGTGATTCATTGTTTAAACAGTGGCAAAAGGCTGGAAAACGTACATCAGAGTTAGTATGGAAAAGAATGTCTTTGGCGGCTGATGGTGGCAATTCTACCCTTATACCCTACCTAAAAACATTGCTACCAAATGAGCAACAATATTTAGCTGATCTATGGCTTAAAGTACGTCGTTCACCTAATCACGTTTCCCGTTTATCTAATTTTCCAGCCAAATATTCAATAAAAGAAACTGAAATATTGGTCTATGGTTTAAAACGTTTAATCAGTAATAATAGAGATCTAGCCTTACGTAGTTGGAAAAAACTGACGAGAAAATTTTCTTTTTCGAAAGAACAACATAAAGAAATATCTCATCGATTTGCTATCTTTTTAGCGTTAGCAAATCATGAGAAAGCTGAAGTTTGGTTAGAAAAAGCCATAAATAACGAGCCTGACGCTGAACTATTACGCTGGCATTTAGCTCATGAGTTAAGGCAGCACAATTGGCAACAGGTGTTAGATATTATCGATTTTGTTCCTTTTGAAATAGCAGACGAAAATGTGTTTCAATATTGGAAAGCTAGAGCATATGAAAAGATAGGTGCTAAAAAACTAGCAGACAAAGGTTTAAAAATGCTAGCCAAGCAACGTCATTATTACGGTTTTTTGGCAAGTGGAAAATTATCTGAAAGAGCTAGCTTAAATGATAATCCACTATTAATAGCAAAAAGTGATATTGATGAGTTAGCTAGATTACCCTCTGCACAAAGGGCGTTAGAGTTCAGACAGTTGGGGCGTAATCTTAGCGCTAGGCGAGAGTGGTACTTTTTACAAAGCCAATTAACTCAGCCACAAAAGGTAATCGCAGCGGTACTTGCCAGTCAGAAAAACTGGCATGACCAAGCTATTTTTGGCTTTTCTAATTCAGGTTATCTGGATGATTTAAGCCGACGTTTTCCTATGCCTTTCGATAGTCAACTGCAATCCAACGCTAAGAAAAACAATATTGATGTTGCTTGGGCATATGCCATCATCAGACGTGAAAGTTCTTTTATGCCTGACGCTGCCTCTCATGCTGGTGCCTTGGGTTTGATGCAGCTGATGCCAGGAACAGCGCGTTATTTGACCAGGAAAAAAGTTAAAAGAAAAAGCTTATTTAATCCTAATAAAAATGTTGAGCTAGGTACTCAATACATGCGTTATTTAATGGACAAGATGGATAATAATCGCGTATTAGTGACTGCGTCTTATAATGCTGGTTGGCGCAAGGTAAAACAGTGGCAGCCTGAAACAGGCAATATGCCGTTGGACCTATGGATAGAGACTATTCCCTACAAAGAGACCCGTAATTACGTTAAGGCTGTGCTGGCTTATCAACAGATATACAGCCAACATCTGGGTGGAAGTGAAAACCTGTTCAAAGAATTAGCTAACATGGAAATACAACCCAAAAGTTAGACGGTTTCAGTGACATATGAAAGGTCAACAGACCCAACCTTATGTTAACCTACAGTTATATTCTTCTATGAGAGTCTGACATGTCAGTTTTAGCACCTCAAACACTTCAAGAACAATTAATACAAACCTATGCACAGCATATCTCAGAGCTGCAAAATCGCACTCGTGAAGCGATACAACGCGAAAGCATTGATGGCTTAATCATTCATTCGGGGCAAGGTAAACGCTTATTTTTAGATGATAACCATTACCCTTTCAAAGTGAATCCGCAATTCAAGTCGTGGTTGCCAGTCATCGATAATCCTAATTGTTGGTTGATAGTAAACGGTGTTGATAAGCCAAAGCTGGTGTTTTATAGGCCCAAAGACTTTTGGCATAAAGTGCCTGATGAGCCAAGTGATTTTTGGACAGAGCAGTTCGATATAATATTGCTAACCCAAGCTGGAGCGGTAGAAAAACATTTACCTTTTGATAAGAGTAAATACGCTTATATTGGCGAGTATATAGAAGTCGCTAAGGCTTTAGGTTTTGACCTAGTCAATCCAGATAGAGCCATGCATTACCTTCATTATCAGCGCGCGTATAAGACTGATTACGAATTAGTGTGTATGCGTGAAGCAAACCGAATCGCAGTCAATGGGCATCGTGCAGCTAAAAGTGCTTTTGAGCAAGGGCTCAGTGAGTTTGATATCAATTTGGCTTATCTTGGTGCTGTTAGACAAGGCGACAACCAAGTACCCTACCATAATATTGTTGCGTTAAATGAAAATGCATCAATATTACATTACACCGATTTAGCCACTCAAGCGCCTACCTATAATCGTTCTTTTTTAATTGATGCCGGTGCAAATTTTAATGGTTATGCTGCAGATATTACTCGCACTTATTCTCGTGAAAGTGGTGTATTTGCGGATTTAATTGAGTCTATGCATAAAATTACTCAACGTTGTGTTAGTGAGTTAAAGCCCGGTGTGTCTTATGTGCAGATACATACCAGTGCTTATCAACAAATTGCGGCGCTTTTATCTGAAACGGGTATTGTTAATTTAGCAGCAAACGATATGGTTGAAGCAGGCATTGTTAGTACTTTCTTCCCTCATGGTATTGGCCATTTTTTAGGTCTTCAAGTTCACGATATAGCGGGTCATGTTTCTGATGACAGAGGTACTCCTAACCCAGCCCCTGCAGCTCATCCATTTTTGCGAAATACCCGTACCATTGAAGCAAGGCAAGCTTTTACCATTGAACCGGGTTTATATTTTGTGGATAGTTTATTAGCCGATTTAAAATGTAGTGAGAATTCTAAATATATTAATTGGAATACCGTTGATAGTTTGCGACCTTTTGGTGGCATACGTATAGAAGATGACGTGATAGTACACCGCGATAAAAATGAAAATATGACGCGTGATTTAAAACTAAATTAGATTAATCCAAAAATTTCGAAATCTGTGCTGATAAAACTAATGAGCTTAAGTATTAAACTCGGCTTTTTTTAAATATAAACTTGATACAAACAGCAACAAAACTTATGTATTGTTGCTGTACTTTTTGGGTGCCCTTAAGTATCGCTACAGTACGAAATTGTTTGATATTTTCGTTAATTACTTCTTATCTATTGTGAATAAAAGGCTGTTCGTAGTCACTAATACTGCGAGTGATACGAATATATGTAACTTGTCGAGCTAACAGGTTGATTTAGCGCATAAATATGTTTCTGTAGCATAATTAGTTTACAATTTTTCGTACTATCCAAAGCGTTGTATTGGGTAAATGCTTTTGTTAATCGGAACTATTACACATGCCTCAAATTTTTATCTGTTTGCTACTTTTTCTTGCACACATCCACCCTGCTTACTCTCAACAAAACCCTTCTAAATTTGATACTTCAACTAGCACTTCAAATAATATTTCAAATGATCACGCCACACTAGATATTCCTTATATAGCTGGAGAGATTAAAATTGATGGTGTGCTTGATGATATTCACTGGCGACAAGCGAAACAGTTAGAACTTAATTATGTGACCCGTCCATTTGAAAATACCCGTCCGCCGGTCACCACTCAAGTCAAATTATTTGAAAATGGCGATACTTTGTATGTAGCATTTATTGCCCAAGATCCAAAAGTAGGTGAGCTCAGCGCTTTTTATCGAGACCGAGATGGCATATGGAGCGATGATTTAGTTGGGATTAAACTGGATACCTTTAACGATAGCCGTTTGGCTTACCAGTTTTTTGTTAATCCTCTTGGTATTCAAGCTGACTCGATCCAAAACGAAATGACTGGCAGAGAAAGTGACAGTTGGGATGGTATTTGGGAGTCGGCAGGTAAAATTGTTGCTGATGGTTATCAGGTTGAAATGGCTATTCCGCTGCGTATTTTAAACTTTAAAGAGGGTAGCGAAAATAAGATCTGGGGAGCGGAACTAGTCCGTTATTACCCAAGAGCAGATCGTTTACGTATTTCGAATATGCCACTCGATCGAAACAACTCATGTAGTTTATGTCAGATGGGCTCTATCGAAGGTTTTAAACAAGCTAAACAAGGAAAAAATCTGGCATTAGTACCCACTTTAGTTTTGGGTAAAGGTCAGAGCCGTGAGTTAGAAGAAAGTTTAGAATGGGATGACTCAGATAACCAAGCAATAAGTTTAGATGTGAAGTGGGGAATTACGCCAGAGATATCCTTGCAAGCCACGCTTAACCCAGATTTCTCACAGGTAGAGGCTGATGTGGCTCAGTTGAGTATCAACGACACCTTTGCGCTTTTTTTTGATGAAAAGCGCACGTTTTTTTTAGAAAACTCAGATTACTTTTCAAGTAATTATAATCTGGTGTACACCCGTAATGTTGCTGCGCCTGATTATGGCGCTAAAGTGACAGGGCGAATTGACCAACACACCTTTGGTTTTTTTGTTGCTAATGACGAGTCTACTACTTTTTTAGTACCTGGTAACTTGGGTTCTAGCATTGCTAGTTTTGAGCAGGAATCGATCAATCTAGCTTTACGTTATCGTTATGATTTATCCGAGCAGTTGTCGGTTGGTTGGACAAGCACGCTGCGCGATGCAGAAGGTTATTACAATTATGTCAACGCCATTGATGCCAAATACCAACTTACCGATAACGACACTTTTCGTGCACAAATATTACGCTCAGATACTCAATATCCAATGGATCTATACAAAGAATTTTGTGACGATGATTGTGAGCAAGATGACGACTATTCAGAAACAGCCTTACGCTTGAAAAAGACTGAGGCCTTTAGTGGCAGAGCTCATCGTATCAGTTATGACCATGAGGAGCGCAATTGGAATGTTTCTATGCATCAAGATAGTCGTGGATCGGGTATTCGCACAGATTTAGGTTTTGGCTCTTTGGCTGACAGCAAAAAGTCTGCCGTAAGAGGGGGTTATAATTGGTTCAGCGAAAACACTTGGTGGAATAAAATTAGGTTATCCGGTGATTGGGATATCAGCCATAACGATAATAGCGAACTGATTGAAAAAGAAGCGGAAGTGTCACTAAGCATGAATGGACAGCTGCAGTCTTATTTCAAAATAAGCTTATTAAAACGGGATAAAGTAGGTCTGCGAGATGACCCAAGTAAGCTCAGTATCACTAACAACAGCACGTTGTTCACTGAGCAGCAGAGCAGCTTTTATTTTGAAATGCGCCCAAGCCGATCGTGGTACATAAGCACTTTTGCACGTTATGGAGATCATATTGATTACGACAATAATCGCATGGGTAAACAATGGTTTGTGCGGCCAACAATAAATTGGAGTATAGGTAAAAGCTTACAATTTAAACTGCGCCATACGTTTCAGGATCTTGATGTAGATAATCAGCAATTGTTCACTGCAGAATTGTCTGATTTTCGTGCCACGTATCAGTTTAATCAGCGTCAGTTTTTGCGTCTGATATTGGTTTATTCTGATATTGAACGTAACCAACAAAATTACACCTTTGACGTCGATGCTAGTAGCAAAGGTTTGGGTACTCAAATCTTGTATTCTTACAAACTTAACCCCTTAACCAAATTTTTTGTTGGTTATTCTGACTCAGCTTACCAAGATGATGTGCTGACATCATTGACTAAAAACGAACGTTCAGTATTTATGAAATTCAGTTACGCTTGGCTGAATTGATATATAAAACAACAAACCATACCGACGAATGAATATCATTAATTATTGTTTTTTTATTTCACTTCCATCAAAGATAAAAAAGGGTGTACCGACGTGTGATTTTGAAAGAAATACCAGGTCTCGTTTTTGAATTTATAACTTCCTTTGACATCAGCTTGGCTGGCAAAATGTAAACCAAAAATCTTTATTATGCGCATATCTTTGATTGGCCGCTGTCGGAAGCCTGAACAACATCTGTCTTGCTAAAGGTACTCACTTGGAATTGACTGGTAATGTTGCGTGAAAGTTTATGGGCAGCCTCACGAGGTGCTCAGGTGATCCATAGAACGTAAAAATCAATTTGAACGAGACTTAGTTGTAGCTCTTAATTTTTCAGCAACCTGCCCTATTTTTACTGTCTGTAATAGTAATCGGATATGCATACCAACGATTAGGCTATTTCTGAAGTAAATGAATCCATCTGTTCAGGTCGACGAAAGCTTAAAACCAGATCTGTTATTTGTTTATCAATGGTCCTATGTCAGACCTTTTTATTTTATGACTAACTTTATAGATATGTCTTATTCAGTCAATTAATTTGGGAAATGTATTAGGTATTTTTTCTGGTGGCTGGTAATCGCTGTATGTATTCAGTTTTTAGCTTAGTAACTAAACTTGCTGTTTTAAGTACTCTATCAATAACACCCATGCCTTGACCTGCAGACCCAATATCTCGCCATGCTTTTTTTCATTCGACTTTTGGTTCCTAAGCTCTAATTCGTCATCAAAATCTACTTCTGATTTAGGGGGTAAATCTGTTGGGTCAATACCAGCCTCCGCTTCACTTTGACGTATAAAACTGGCATTCATATCTGATATTTTGGGTGTGTATAAAATGTCACTGGCACTACTGCTTGTGATCATATTCTGATAGTCGTGAGTGATATTAGCTTCTACGGTAGCTAAAAACCATGTTTCCATGTAGGCCATATCAGCACCCATTATTTCAGCTGTAGCCACATCTTTACCATGAGATAAACTCCCTACTTTCGGAGAACAGTGCAAATGGGTTGGTTGAACTTGGGTGCCTTCCAACCCCATTGCAAACAGCGATTAATTCATCGACCCCTGCAACCGCTTTTTTACCATGGCGGGTATTAACCACATCAAGAAAAACTAAACCGACACAACTATGTACAGCATCCACTAGTCCTGCTTCGGCACCTAAAGAAGTGATGACTAACGGCACTTTATGTTTAATGTAGACTTCCAGATTGGCTTGCCAACGTGGGTTACTTCTATGCACGATTAAACTCACACTAAAAAGTGCAGCTTGTTTACTACTTTATTTTCCCCAGACAGCAAAACGTGTTTGGTTCTCAATTAACCAAGCTTAAAACTTTCGATAGTGCATTGGTTAAATGCAACAAAGGTACCGACTATTCCGGCTTTACAGCTCTCAACAACGAGTTCAATACCAATGGCAAAAAACATAGGTGAAGCAACAAGCGAAATGCGTAAACAGTTTTCAAATTGAATAGGGATGGCCATAATTTATTCAACAGTAAATCTTTAAAGTTTTGCTTTTGTGCATGTTGGTCAATAGCTATAAACCATTGATCAAATTACCGAATTAACAGTATTTTTCTAACGCCCTAAAATACCGCGAGCAATCACTTCTTTCATAATCTCTGAACTGCCAGCATAGATAGTTTGTATGCGGGCATCACGATAAAAACGAGAGATAGGATATTCATCGGTATACCCATAGCCGCCAAACAACTGTAAACATTCATTGACCATAGTGAGCTGCATCTCAGTAGCAGCTAATTTTAACATAGCGGCATCAGTTACTGTCATCTCAGCGATTTTATACTTAGCCATATGTTTTTCTAGAAGTGCACGACACAATTCTAATTCGGTTTGGCACTGTGCTAGTTTAAAACGAGTATTTTGAAACTGTGACACCGACTGACCAAATGCTTTGCGATCTTTTACATAATCGCAGGTTAAATCCAGTGCACCTTGAGCATGACCGATGGCTTGCACGGCACAACCAAGACGTTCGCGTGGCAGCTCTTGCATTAAATAAACAAACCCCTTGCCCTCTTCACCTAATAAAGCGTTGCTTGGGATCCGCATATTTTCAAAAAATAGTTCGGCGGTATCACTGCAATGTTGCCCCATTTTTTCAATAGGTTTGCCAGTTGAAAAACCAGGTAGACTGGTATCGACTAAAAATAATGAGATACCTTTTGAGCCTGCATGGATATCGGTTTTAGCACATACAATAACCATATTGGCGTCATTGCCATTGGTGATGAAGGTTTTAGAGCCGTTTAGCACATATTCATCACCATTTTTAACAGCATTGGTGCGCATTCCTGCGACATCACTACCGGCACCTGGTTCGGTCATGGCTAATGCGGTTAGCACTTCACCAGACACCATGCCGGGTAACCAACGATCGTGTTGCTCTTTGGTACCAATGTTTAATACATAAGGCGCTACAATATTTGCGTGAATGTTATAACCGGTGGCTAAACCATGGAAACCTAGACGGCACATTTCCTCTTGTATCATTTGGCACACTTCAAAACTGGCATCTGCAGCGCCGTATTTCTCTGGGAAATCGACTAACAACATGCCTGCGCTTCCCAATGTATTCCACATTTCCCGAGGCATTTTATGGTTTTTTTCCCACGTATCATAATGGGGTGATACCTCTTGTTCTAAGAAGCGTAACACCATATCGCGAAACATTTGTGTTTCTTCATTGTTGTTATCTTGTGTTGCGGACATAGGGGTCTCTTATGATTAGCTCAGTACGATTATTATCAATATATGCGTGTTTATAAGCAATGATGAATACAGTCAATAATTTAACATTTATGGACATAGATATCGTAAGCTGAACTATTATCACTCTATAAAGACAGCTTAGTTGTTAAAAGCGGACATTATGCCATTAGAACATAAGGTTACCAATCGTCACACAATTGCCAGTTACTTCGCTCGCGCACATCTACACAACGGTGTTTGTTTGGGAGGAAACGAACAACAAATTCTGGCTTTAGCAGGTCTTACCCACACACAGTTAATGCATCCTAAATCTAGAGTATTAGCTTCTCAATTAGCCAGTATTGTAAAAAGCTGTTGGCGACTAAGCGGTGATGAATTATTAGGATTTACTGAGCAAAAAGTAAAAGTAGGCATGTTTACTTTATTAGCCGAGCGCCTGATTTTGTGTAAAACCTTGGAAGAGGTATTGGCCTATAGTGAGGTTTTTTACAACCTAACGGGTGATCAATTACACATCAAGATTGAAAAGTGCAACTCACAAATTTGCGTAACCGTGAATGCCAACTTTATGTCAAGCAGTGAGAGCCCTTCAGCGAATAGTTTGTTAACAGAATTATTATTATTAATTTGTCATCGTTTTCCAAGTTGGCTGGTGGGTAAAGTCATCCCATTAAGCCAAATTCATGTGAAGCATAAGAAACCGATTCACCACGAAGAATACAGATTGATGTTTGCTTGCCCCTGTATCTATCAAAGTACAAATAACATGCTAGTGTTTGACGCGAAATATTTAGACCTTCCTGTGTTACAAACACAAGAGGAATGGGTGAAATATTCTCACCACATACCGTTACAGTGGTTTAAAAAACAATCTTACCACGACACTTGTAGTGCTCGGGTATTAAGGATTTTAGAGCGTTCTTTGTTGGATAAAAACTCCAATATTGACAACGTGGCCGCAAAACTAAATATGACATCAAGAACCTTACGTCGAAAATTAATTATTGAAGGTAGCCGTTTTCAGCAACTAAAAGACAATACGCGACGTGACAAAGCGATCTACCTTTTTGAGCAGGCCGATTTAACCATTGCTCAAATTGGTTTAGCGGTAGGTTTTACTGAATTAGCAACATTTTCTCGGGCGTTTAAACATTGGACGGGTGTATCTCCAAATACCTATCGTAATTATCATTTACTTACGTCTTGGTGAGCTAAAAATGAGTAAATAAGTTTGTGAAATAAAAACGCAAAGGTAAACATGAGTTTACTGAGACCGTGCTGAGAATTTACTAAGAGTGTGTATTAGAATATCTTGTTCTCGTTTATTTTTTCATTGAGTTATTAAGTTGCCAGGACAGGCACCAATAGAGCGCAACGAATAACTTGAAATAATAACAAATTGACCATATATAATATAAACGGTAAGTATCGCCGCGTCGAATTAGGAAGTCAGTTATGGAAGTATTACTCGATTACATCTTTTCCGCACAAACCCTCATCTTGGTGTTTGTGGTGGTTCTACTTAAAACGTCAATTAAATTTGTCCCACAAAACCGTGTTTTTGTGATTGAACGGTTCGGCAAATTCCAATCAAGCAAAGAGGCCGGTCTTAACTTCATCTTACCTTTTATAGACCGAATCTCTGCGGATCGTTCACTTAAAGAACAAGCGGTCGATGTGCCAGAACAAAGCGCCATAACCAAAGACAATATTTCATTACATGTCGATGGTGTATTGTATTTTCGCGTGCTCGACCCTTATAAGGCGACATATGGCGTAGATGATTACTTGTTTGCTGTAACGCAACTCGCACAAACCACTATGCGATCTGAGTTAGGTAAAATGGAGCTGGATAAAACCTTTGAAGAAAGGGACTTATTAAACACCAATATAGTATCAGCAATCAATGATGCTGCTGGTCCTTGGGGTATTCAGGTGCTTCGTTATGAAATCAAAGACATTGTGCCGCCACAATCTGTGATGGAAGCGATGGAAGCGCAAAT
>CAZMDX010000337.1:0-1563 GCA_964564805.1 uncultured Pseudoalteromonas sp.
GATTTTAAGTAGCACCTCGTCAGTACTTAATTGAGTGCTGTTTAACTGCTTTTCAACAATTTTAGTATTAGCCACATTGGATTTTTCAATCCAAATTTCGGTTACATTATATGTTTTGCTCATTATGTTTCCCCCTAAAGTGAATTTATTCTGATAGATTAGATCACCATACAAGTATAAGTTTTTAAATCGTTGTTATGGCATCACAAATTTGAATGCTGTGAAATAAACTAAGATGATTACCACAGAGGCAAAACGACTATGCAAGACACTTCCCCTAAGTTTGACATTATAATCTTTGGTGCCACCAGCTTTGTAGGACAAATACTAACACGATACATGCTTGCTCAATTTGCCGTTGGTGGTGAACTTAAATGGGCAATTGCTGGGCGTTCACAAAACAAACTAAACGAATTAAAATTATCTTTAGGCACTGCAGGACAAAATCTTGATATTTTAGTCGCTGATGCAGCAGATGAAGACAGCTTGCGCTCATTGTGTTTATCTACTCGAGTTATTATTTCAACAGTCGGACCTTATGCACTTTATGGTGAACCATTAATAAAAATTTGTGTGGCACTAGGCACAGACTATTGCGACCTTACCGGAGAAGTGCAATGGATAGCTAAAATGTTAGAACGTTATGAAGACGAGGCTAAAAAAAGTGGTGCACGTATTGTCAACAGTTGTGGTTTTGACTCTGTTCCCTCGGATTTAGGCGTTTATTTTTTACAACAACATGCAAAACAAAAATTTGGTCTGACGTGTAGTAGCATTAAAATGCGGGTCAAAAAAATGAAGGGTGCCGCATCAGGCGGAACTGTCGCAAGCATGACTAATGTATTTAAGGAAGTCGCCAGTAACCCAGCTCTTCGCAAAGTGTTAGCTAACCCGTACGCAATTTGTCCATCTGATCATGGCAACACTGTGCGCCAAGACAATATGAACCGACCTCAATATGATCATGACTTTAACAGCTGGGTAGCACCTTTTGTGATGGCTGTCATTAACACCCGAATTGTTCATAGAAGCAATGCCTTGGTAGAGGAAGGCTACAGCCAGCACTTTGATTACAACGAAGCCATGTTAACCGGCAAAGGCCTGATGGGCAGTGGTATAGCAGCCGGTGTGGGTATGGGATTAGGCGGGTTTGCTATGGCAGCGGTCATACCTCCTACTCGCTGGGCAATGGAAAAATTCATTTTACCTAAACCCGGTGAAGGCCCAAGCCTAGAAGCTCAAGAAAAAGGTTTTTATGATTTACGTTTTTATGGCAAAACGGATGATGGCCAAGAAATTCGCTGCAAAGTGACAGGCGATCAAGACCCAGGTTATGGCTCAACGGCTAAGATGTTAGGACAAGCTGCTGCATGCTTAGCTCAAGACATCAGCAAAGATGATGTTCAAGGTGGCTTTTGGACACCAGCAAGTGTCTTTGGTACGCAATTGATCACACGATTAGAGAAGCATGCTGGTTTAACATTCGAAATTATTGATTAATTATTTTATATATTTATATACCGAAAGGCATCTTACAACTTATTTTAACATGGATTTTAGTTA
>CAZMDX010000338.1:0-2259 GCA_964564805.1 uncultured Pseudoalteromonas sp.
CAAAACTCGAGTACCTATTTACATAAGCAGATATCTATCGTAAAACCCGTGACCGATGCCTGCCAGCTTTTAGGTCCCCTGGTTCTGCGTGAAGATAAGGATCTCGAACTGATAGTAACCGGTAATAATGACTCGGTTAT
Source organism: uncultured Pseudoalteromonas sp. (assembly GCA_964564805.1). Classification (GTDB taxonomy): domain Bacteria; phylum Pseudomonadota; class Gammaproteobacteria; order Enterobacterales; family Alteromonadaceae; genus Paraglaciecola. The sequence continues at coordinate 141 of CAZMDX010000338.1, forward strand.
TTATGGTGACCACAGTGCACTGACGATTGCCTGTAAAAATATCATTGAAAATGCAATTAAGCATGGTGGCGTAAATGGATTGATCCGTGTTGAAGTCGGCGATAACTGGATAAGCTTTTCAGATAATGGTCTGGGCATAGATAAAAAAAACCAGACTCTGGCCATACAAGCATTTTGGCGAAATAATCAATCAAATAACAATGGTTCAGGTCTGGGTTTGGCCATCGTTAATGAAATTTGCAAAGCGCACAATGCAAAGTTAACCATTGAACGCAGCATCAGCTTAAAAGGTGCTCAGATCACTATTCAGTTCTGAAATACAACAAAATTTAGCACAAGGAAAAGTGATAGCAAAAAAACATGCCTAAATAGAGTTTTCATTACCAAAGGTAATCATTTTTTTATGATGTCTCAGAAAAATTCCTCATCCTCATAAAAAATATCCAAATGCATTTGGGTAGATTTTTCGCGCTATGTCTGCAGGGTCAGAACCGTTAAAATCAGTAAATCATGCGCTGTGACCCCTCAGATCCGTATTTTTCTCGACCGTTATATTAGCTTTTGTTAAATTTTGTAGGCCTTTAAGAAACCTAGTTAATATGGTTTTGTCGATATTCCCCAGGGGTTTGATTTGTCCAGCGCTTAAACGCCCGATTAAAATTGCTCAGGTCAGAGAAACCGATCAGGTAGCTTACTTCCCCTAAACTTAAATGGGCTTGTTTTAAATAGCCTTGCGCGAGGTGTTTACGGGTATTATCAAGAATTTGTTTGTAATTACTGCCTTTATCCTTAAGTTTCCTTTGCATGTTACGCAAACTCATACCCAATTCTTTGGCGACAGCAGACTGAAGCGGCGTGCCGAGTGGTAAAGCGTCATAGATTTTAGAGCGGACCTGTTGAATTAAATCATTTTTATCAACACGTGATAAAAATTCATTTAGTAATTTTTCGTGTGTTTGGGTAATTAAGGGGTTGGCACCAATTAAGACTTTATTGGCTGCTTCTAAATCAATCTCTATGCCAGAGTGGAGAGTGTTAAATTCAATTTCACAGTTGAAATAATCATCTAAAAATTGAATGTTATAAACTGGCTTGTCGTAACATAAAAGAACCTTTTTGAGCTTGAGTTCGTTTCCAATGAGTATTTTTGAAAAATTTACAATGGTACCCAAAAAAGCAATGGTTGAGCCCAAGCTTAACACCAGCCGATTTGTTTCTTCATAGCGATGTATTTTCATTTCAACAAATAAAGTATCGGTGTGCTCTTGAATATTCACCTCGCAGGTATTCGATACAATTCGCTTGTAATGTGCAATGCGATTGAGGGCATCATTTAATGTATTTGACGACATCATGGCGTAGCCAACGGCATGAAAAGTTCCGGGATGAAAAAATTTGGCAATTGTTATCGCAAAATCATGGGAGTTGAGTTGTTTGTTACAATAGTCAATTAACGCACAAAAACAGCTATGGGCGATTCTTGATTCTTGGTCTTTCAATACTTTCTCATCAATATTACAAGCTTTCATGGCCATCGAAACGTCGATGTCTTTGGCTTCACAAGCCCGACTGAAAGGAATCATCCAGCCGCTTATTGTGGAATACGTATTGCTCATTTGGCGCCATATCTTGTTGCTTATTCATATTATGTTAATTACTTTGCGTGAAATGACAATAGCTTGGCGCAGATAAGACTTATCAAATATCAATAACCTCGTAACATAGTCAACTCCTTAAGCATTTTAATGGAATTACTCATGGACAAACTATTCAACATGCTCGAAACACCGAGCTTACTGCTAGGTCGTGCGCTTTTAGGTATTTATTTTATTTTACCAGGACTGCGAAAAATTTCGGAGTATGAAATGATGACTCAATTAATGGATAAACATGAGGTACCGTTTATTCAAGTGCTGTTACCCTTGACTATTTTGTTACAGGTAGCGTTTGGTATTTTTCTTATCGTCGGTTTTAAAGCCAAGTATGCGGCTTTTTTACTCGCAGGATTAACCCTTGTGATCAGTGTTTTTATACATAATTTTTGGAATTTACCAGAGGGCGGAAATGTGCAGCATGAAACCCAAAACTTTTTCAAAAATATGGGGGTAATGGCGGGTTT
>CAZMDX010000339.1:0-7790 GCA_964564805.1 uncultured Pseudoalteromonas sp.
AATAAGAATAAAATTGTTTTAAACACACAGAGGGGAAATAAATTGATATCAAAAAAAATACGTGAATTGTTTGTTTCTCTCATGGAAGCCACCGCTGGTAACGACGCTTCAATGATTACATTTGACCCTGAGACTGAGATTTATAGTGGCTCGTTCAACGAGGTTATACTCAATAAATTTATAAATGAAGGTGTGTTTGAAGTGGTTGATAGTGACAGAGATTTCACAAATTTATTGATGAATCATAGGGATGATTTTTTAAGTGGTTTTGCATCCGGCGTCAACGAAGCAAAATTAGGAAGGGATCAGTATTATGCAGACTATAATGCCAACCCTTTTGCTTTTTCGATAGGTTATGAACACTTTCTATATATGAACAAAAAGCCAAAAAGACTTGAAGGTTATAGTTGTCACGGTTTTAGATGAAAAAAAATTAAAGCAGCAGATTTGAACATAGTGCCCATAAATCATTCATGAACTTGACGGGCTGAGGTGGATTAGGTGCTGTGGCTTTGTATTTTTGAATGGGTATTAGTTTTGGAAAGGTACCTTTATTAATTCTGAGTTAAGTTTTGTAATATCTAATGGCATACTTCCCATTGCATCAAGTGTTACGTTGCGTAGAGCATTAGAAATCAAACGGTTGACGATGTTCCAGTTTTCTTTTAATTCACAAGTGCTTGCAATTTGACAATCACCTCCATCCGACTTAGCACACTCCGTTAGTGCTATTGGACCGTCTATGGCCTCAATCACCTCTGCAATAGATATTTGGCTGGAGCGATTACACAGCTTATAACCACCGTGAGGGCCCCTAACTGATTTGACTACATGACTTTGGGTTAGAGCACGCATCAATTTACGTATGGTCGGTAAAGGCAAATTAGTTAACTCACACAAGCGATTAAGCGTAATCAGCTCATCAAAGCCTCGCATCTTGAATGTTACTAAAAGTGCATAGTCGGCCATGCGACTAATTCTTATCATGAAAGCTCTTCCTCGAAAAATATTCTAATGCTTATAGCATTAACATATTAGCTACTATACCTCAATGGTATGACCCATTTCTCTCATTTCTGTCAATTCTGTCTCAAAAATACAAGATTAATCGATAAATTTATTCTGTTTATTTAACCACAGCTTGCAGCCCTTCAAGCTAGAAGCAATTTTAGCCATAAACATACGTAATATATACTAATCTGGTGTTGTATTGATTATTTAGTCCATACAGGCTAATATATATTACTAAATTGGTATTCTTTATGGAGTTTGAGTTTCACACCATTCATTCAAAATCATAAAAGTGGCGATGTGACTCCACACTATTTACTTTGCAAATCTACAAAAAGAGAGTTAATCATTATGAGCGAAAGCAATGTTATTGATGAGCGTATTAATTCCAGCTATGACGCGGGTTTTATTACCGATGTTGAAATGCAAACATTTGATCCTGGGTTAAATGAAAATGTCATACGAAAAATATCGGCCAAAAAAAATGAGCCAGAATACATGTTGCAATGGCGTTTAAAGGCCTACCAAAAATGGCTAGAGATGGACCGTCCAGAATGGGCGCAAGTCAATTACCCTGAGATTGATTTTGATGCCATTGCCTACTATTCAAGTCCAAAAAGTCAGGACGATGCACCTAAAAGTTTGGCTGAGGTCGACCCTGAACTACTGCGTACCTACGAAAAACTAGGTATTCCATTGCATGAACAAGAAATGCTGGCTGGTGTGGCCGTTGATATAGTGTTTGATAGTGTTTCTATTATTACCACCTTTAAAGAGAAGCTGGCAGAGTCTGGTGTGATTTTCTGTTCACTTTCAGAAGCCGTCATCGAACATCCTGAATTAATTAAGAAATACTTAGGCTCTGTGGTTCCCGTTAGAGATAATTATTATGCCGCTTTGAACTGTGCGGTATTTAGTGACGGCTCGTTTGTTTATATACCTAAAGGAGTTAGGTGTCCGATGGAGTTGTCGACCTACTTCCGGATCAATGAGATGAACACGGGGCAGTTTGAGCGCACCTTGATTATTGCTGATGAAGGTAGCTATGTCAGTTATCTTGAAGGTTGTACCGCGCCATCGCGAGATGAAAATCAGCTGCACGGAGCAGTCGTTGAGTTGGTTGCATTAGAAGGTGCACAAATTAAATATTCCACTGTTCAAAATTGGTATCCAGGTGATGAAAACGGTAAAGGAGGTATCTATAATTTTGTTACCAAACGCGGTATCTGTCATACCGACGCAAAAATATCATGGACTCAAGTAGAAACGGGTTCCGCCATTACCTGGAAATATCCAAGCGTAGTATTGATGGGTGATAATAGTGTAGGTGAATTTTATTCAGTTGCCTTAACCCGAAACGCACAACAAGCGGATACTGGGACCAAGATGATCCATCTGGGTCGTAATACTCGCAGTACCATTATCTCAAAAGGCATTTCAGCTGGCAAAGGATCTAATACCTATCGTGGATTAGTCAATATGTCACCAAGAGCGGAGGGTGCGCGTAACTTTACCCAATGCGATTCACTCTTAATTGGTGATAAATGTGCAGCTCATACTTTCCCATATATTGTTAGTAAAAATCCAAGCGCGATTGTTGAACATGAAGCGACAACATCAAAAGTCAGTGAGGATCAGTTATTCCTATGTCAACAACGCGGTATCGATCCTGAAAAAGCGGTATCCATGATTGTCAACGGCTTTTGTAAATCTGTTTTCAAAGAGCTACCAATGGAATTTGCCGTTGAAGCGGGAAAATTATTAGAGATCAGCTTAGAAGGTGCTGTCGGGTAACGTGCTGCGAAAGCTCAATAAAATTTCGTGATACAGACATCAGTCGTATTACCACAATGATAAAAATTTGATTAAAGATAATAAGGTTAATAGATGCTAAATATTGCAAATTTAAAAGCCCAAATTGATGGAAAAGAGATCCTCAAAGGACTAAATATTGAGGTTAAACCCGGTGAAGTCCACGCTATTATGGGACCAAATGGTAGCGGCAAAAGCACACTATCCAATGTACTAGCGGGCCGTGACAATTACAAAGCGACCGATGGAACCGTCATGTTTGAAGGTAAAGACTTATTATCACTTGTACCTGAAGATCGTGCACGAGAGGGCATTTTTCTTGCCTTTCAATACCCAGTTGAAATACCAGGGGTCAGCAATCTTGAGTTTTTAAAAACATCCCTTGAATGTCTACATATTCATCAAAACAAGCCTCTTTTGAGTGCGGTTGAGTTTATGAAGCTGGCGCGTGAGAAATGTCGACTGGTCGATTTAGATACTGAATTTCTGAAGCGTGGCGTGAATGAAGGTTTTTCTGGTGGCGAGAAAAAACGTAATGAAATTATGCAGATGCTGATGCTAGAGCCAAAGCTATGTTTACTTGATGAAACCGACTCAGGTTTAGATATTGATGCACTTAAGGTAGTAGCTGATGGGATCAACCAGTTACGCAGTCCCGATCGTTCCTTTATTTTAATCACACATTACCAACGGTTATTAGATTACGTACAACCTGATTTTGTGCATGTATTGGCAGATGGGAAAATCGTTAAATCTGGCGGAAGCGAGTTAGCGTTAGAGTTAGAGGAAAAAGGCTACAATTGGTTAGACAGTGGAACTGAGCAATCAGCAAATCCACTTAAGGCTTAACCATGAATAATCTACAGCAGGTAACAACTGACTTTAGCAACGGACAAGTATTTCACAAAACCCCGTGGTTACAAGGTATTCGTGATGCGGCGAATGAACGCTTAAGAGTGCTGCAATTACCCACCCGGAAAACTGAAGATTGGAAATATCTGAAGCTTGAAAAATTGTTAGCAGATGATCAACTTGACGCACAAAGCATGCAAGTACTTGGTTCAAAAAGTGACGTCGACATTGATGAATTACTTTCGCAGTCTTTAATAAAAGACCTTGATGCGTATCGTTTAGTGTTTGTCGATGGCGTGTTTGAAAGTGAATTATCACACCTTGATAGCAACCCTTACAGCACGTTATTCTCTGAGGCTAATACTGCTCAGCAGCAACTCATTATTGATCACTTAGATACCAGTCATAACTATTACCACGACTATTTTTCAAGCCTGAACAGCGCGCAACTTGAAGATGGTTTACTTATCCATGTCCCAGAGCATTGTGAGGTCGACAAGCCTTTTTACATTGTAAATCTGACACAAGGTGAACAAACAAAAACAAACATGATGCGTTTATTAATTATCGCTGAAACCGGTAGTAGAGCCACAGTGATAGAGCATGAAGACGCACCACTCAAACACACGGCAATGGTTAATACTGTGATTGAATGTTTTGTGAATGACAAGGCACATATCACCCATAGTCGGTTACAACTTGATGAGAGTGTCACGAGCATATGTAGTCATCGTGTAAAACAAGGTTATCACAGCACTTATCAACAACATCAAATTAGCCTTGCTTCTAAATTGAAACGTAATGACCTTACGGTGTCCTTACAGGGAGAGTATGCGAGTAATGATATTCGAGGTAGTTTCTACGGTCGGCATCAACAAACAATTGATAACCATACGTGTATGCAACATGTTGCGCCAAATTGCAGCAGCAAAGAGGTCTTTCGAGGTTTAGTCGATGACCAAGCCAATGCTGTGTTCAATGGCCGTATTCATATTCATCCAGACGCTCAAAAAACATTGGCTGAGCTCAGTAACAAAAATTTATTACTCTCAAGCACTGCCACCATCAATACTAAGCCTGAACTGGAGATTTATGCAGATGATGTCAGATGTTCACACGGAGCCACAGTAGGTCAAATCAACAGTGAAGCATTATTTTATTTACAGTCTAGAGGCATTCCTAGGGTCGAAGCTAAACGTCTATTGAGTCTGGCTTTTATTGCCGAAATAGTCGAACAGATACCACAAACTAGTGTGCGAGAATTTGTTACACAACGTTCATCTAGCTTACTTTCCTCATTACACCACGAAGGAGAAAGATAACGATGTCCCTCATAGCTGCATTTGAACAAGACAACACGTTTAATATTGCAAAAGTTCGGCAAGATTTCCCCATATTGGATCAAAAGGTTAAAGGTAAACCTTTAATTTATTTGGATAACGCGGCAACCACTCAAAAGCCACAGGTTGTGATCGATGCTATCAGTCAATTTTATAGTACTAGCAACGCTAATGTGCATCGAGGTGCCCACACTTTAAGTGATGATGCTACTGAGCTGTTTGAAAATGCACGCAGCAGCGTGCAAAGTTTTATTAATGCAAAACATGCACATGAAATAATTTGGACAAGAGGCACAACTGAAGCAATTAATACGATTGCCAGTGGACTAGCGCAAAGCTTGTTGAAGCCAGGTGATGAAATTATTATTTCAGCAATGGAGCACCACGCCAATATTGTGCCTTGGCAAGTGGCAGCTCAGCGAAGCGGTGCCAAACTTGTGGTGGCTCCAATAAATGAAAAAGGCGAGTTGAATTTTTCAATTTATAAGTCGTTACTCAATAAAAATACCGCAGTGGTTGCTATGACACATGTATCGAACACGCTTGGTACGATAAATCAGGTTAAAGAAATCGTGCAATCTGCACAGCATGTTAATGCCATGACAGTGATAGATGGCGCACAAGCCATTGGTCATGATTTTGTTGATGTTCAGGACCTGAATTGTGATTTTTACGTCTTCTCAGGACATAAGCTATTTGGCCCTACGGGCATCGGGGTGTTATACGGCAAAGAAGCTCAATTAGAGCAATTACCTCCGTTTCAAACCGGCGGAGAGATGATCAAGACAGTCACATTTGAGAAAGCGACGTGGAATGAATTGCCTTATAAATTTGAAGCCGGTACGCCAAATATTGCAGGCGCAATAGGACTTTCAGCAGCCATCGATTATGTAAACAGCATTGATCGTGTTGGTGCGGTGGCACACGAGCAGCGATTAATTAATTATTGTTCAGAGTTAGCCAATAATATGGATGATATCCATATTATTGGCACAGCAGAAAATAAGACCGCCATTTTTTCTTTTCTCATGGGTGATTCGCACCCAAGTGATGTAGGTACTTTGCTCAATCAACAAGGTATTGCTGTGCGAACAGGCCATCATTGTACGATGCCGTTAATGAATGAACTAGGTATTTCAGGCACGGTACGCGCATCGTTTTCTATGTATAACACCGAAGAAGAAGTGGCAATATTATTTGCAGCTTTGACTAAAGTGAGAACATTTCTTTAGCTAAAAATGACACTAATAAGGGTAATATTATGACTGTAATGACTTTTGAACCAAATAAGCCACGTGTGACTTTAAGTGATAATGCGCGAATTTTTTTGTCTCAAAAAGTAAAAAACAAGCAAGCAGTTGGGTTGTGTTTTTCAGTAAAAAAAAGTGGCTGTAATGGTTTTAAGTATGTGTTGGATTTTATTGACAAACCTAATGATGAAGAACACTTAGTCATCATTAACGATGATGAATTAAAACTCTACATCACTCAAGAAGCCTTGCCCTTTGTCAATGGTACTGAAATTGATTGTGTCACTGAGGGATTGAACAAAGTGATTAAATTCATCAATCCAAATAGCTCAGCTGAATGCGGTTGCGGTGAAAGCTTTTCAGTCTGATGCTTTAACTCAAAATACTGGAAAAATGATATGCAAAAACAAATAATTGTTGTGAACAAAGATTGTCCAGCGCTACTTGTGCCAGACGGCATTCCTATCACCATTAAAAAAGATACCTTTGTCACCCTGACACAATCATTAGGTGGAGCATATACCGTTCTTGTTAACGGTAATATGGCACGCGTTGATGGCACAGATGCCGATGCACTTGGGTTTGAACCTATCGTCCTAGATTTTGAGGACTCAGGTGATCAAACCGTCATTAAAAGTAATGTATGGAAAGCGATATCTGCTGTTTACGATCCAGAAATGCCAGTCAGCATTGTTGATTTAGGTTTAATATATGATTGTAAAATTGAGGGCAATACCGTATTAATTTCTATGACGTTAACAGCCCCTGCTTGTGGTATGGGACCAGTATTGGTAGATGATGTTAAATATAAAGTTGGGCTAGTACCCAATGTAAATACCGTGAAGGTTGACCTTGTACTTGATCCGCCATGGAGTCGAGAGATGATGACTGAAGAAGCACAATTAGAGATGGGTTTATTTTGATGAATCAACTGCCTATTAACATTTTATCAGACAGCCCTTTTGGTTCTAAGATCAAGTCTGAAGACATCGCAGATACTCTGTGTTTCTTTGATGATTGGGAAGATCGTTACCGTTATATAATAGATCTTGGCAAGGAACTTTCTACCCTATCCGTATTATTTAAAACTGACGAAAACCTTATAATTGGCTGTCAAAGTCAAGTATGGCTGGTGTGCGAATATGATGAAACAAACAATCTTCTTTTGATGGCAGTCGACAGTGAAGCCCAAATTGTTAAAGGACTAGCGAGTATTGTCCTTAGCGCCTTTAATAAAAAAACACCTCAAGAAGTCACTGATTTTAATATCGAAGCATTCTTTACCGATATTGATTTATTCAGTCATTTGAGTTCGATGCGAGGTAACGGTTTGCGTGCCATGGTTAAGAAGATCTTAAATGTCGCAAAACGTCATTGCTAAAGCATATTTCAATTAGCAATATGTCAGTAGGTAGTATGCAGACCATGAAAAAACTAAAAATCACATCAACAATAATACCGTTGTCATTTTTATGAAAAGTATCCCAAAAAAAATTTCGATGGGTGTTCTCTTTCATCTTAGTAA
>CAZMDX010000340.1:0-2979 GCA_964564805.1 uncultured Pseudoalteromonas sp.
AACAAAGAATATAAGAAAAACGAATATTTAAGTTTATCTTAATTTTTGTTACCAGTTTATCGCTTTGGCAATTCTATTTTTCTGTCGTCGCTTGGCTTATACAACACTAGAACATGCCCAACTGCTTGTAATTTGAATGCACCGGTTTCTCTAACGATTGCATCCATGATTAAGGTTTTTTCTTCTTTATCATCCGTGGGTATTTTAACCTTGATTAATTCGTGGTGCGTTATGGCAGCGTCGATCTCGGCTAAAACCCCTTCAGTGAGGCCATTATTGCCCAATTGAACTACCGGTTTTAATGAATGGGCTAAACCCTTAAGGTACTGCTTTTGTTTGTTTGATAAAGTCATTGATTAGTCTTTCTTACAAATTTATTAAAGATGAATGGTTGAAAAGCGCTATTCTAGCGCCATCTCCCATTTATTCCAAATATGAATATAGTGTTTACGACTGGTAGATGAGTAAAAATAAACAATCTGTTAGTAGCCAGCGTTGGTTGAAAGAGCATTTTGACGACAAATTTGTGCAAAAAGCGCAAAAACTAGGTATGAGATCAAGAGCTGGGTTTAAAATAGAAGAAATTCACCAAAAAGACGATTTGATAAAATCAGCTATGACTGTTGTTGATTTGGGAGCAGCTCCAGGTGGATGGTCCCAATATGTTACTAAAATTGTGGGTGAAGTTGGCTTAGTAATAGCTTGTGACATTTTACCTATGGACTCGTTGGCAGGTGTGTCCTTTCTTCAAGGAGACTTTCGAGAAGAAAATGTTTTAAATGAATTACTGAACAAAATAGGCGGCAAAAACGTAGATATAGTAATGTCTGATATGGCACCAAATATGAGTGGTAACGATGCAATAGACCAAGCTAAGTCAATGTACCTAGTAGAATTAGCTTTGGATATGTGCCACCAAGTTTTAAAGAAAAATGGAAGTTTTGTGGTGAAAGTATTTATGGGTGAGGGGTTTGAATCGTTTATGAAAGATATACAAAATGCTTTCAAAACTGTTAAGACACGTAAGCCTGAATCATCTCGCGCACGTTCAAGAGAAGTATATCTGGTGGCGACAGGATACAAATTATAGTAGTCTCGATGTCTATTAGTATAAAGGCGCAAGACGCAATTCATAGAGTCATAACGACTCTAGCAACAACAGAGGTTTAACAACTTGAGCGACATGGCAAAAAATTTAATCTTATGGCTGGTTATCGCTGTCGTATTGATGTCGGTTTTCCAAAATTTTTCTGGAACGGAATCTAAAACAACCAACACTGATTACACGTTGTTTTTACGAGACGTAAGTAATGGCGTGGTAAGTAGTGCTACTATCGATAGAAATTCGGGGCAAATTAATGGTGTGAAACGTAATGGTGAATCATTCACTACAATCATTCCATATACTGATCTTGCCTTGATGGATGAACTCATTAAAAACAATGTGGCGGTGTTTGGCAAAGAGCCAGAAGAGTCATCCATATTAACATCGATATTTATATCTTGGTTCCCAATGCTATTGCTAATAGGGGTATGGATTTTCTTCATGCGTCAAATGCAAGGCGGCGGCGGTGGCGGTAAAGGTGCTATGTCTTTTGGTAAAAGCAAAGCCCGCTTACTAGGTGAGGACCAAATTAAAACCACTTTTGCTGATGTAGCAGGATGTGATGAAGCCAAAGAAGATGTTTCTGAATTGGTCGATTTCTTGAGTGATCCAAGTAAGTTTCAAAAATTAGGCGGTAAAATACCCACTGGTATATTGATGGTTGGCCCTCCAGGAACAGGTAAAACTTTACTTGCAAAAGCTATTGCAGGAGAAGCTAAAGTACCTTTCTTTACGATCTCAGGCTCCGATTTTGTAGAAATGTTTGTCGGGGTGGGTGCATCACGTGTTCGAGACATGTTTGAACAAGCAAAGAAATCAGCCCCATGTATTATTTTTATTGATGAGATAGATGCAGTAGGACGTAAGCGTGGAGCTGGTGTAGGTGGCGGACACGATGAAAGAGAGCAAACGCTCAACCAAATGCTAGTCGAGATGGATGGATTTGATGGTAATGAAGGTATCATTGTCATTGCAGCAACCAACCGCCCAGATGTACTTGACCCTGCTTTGCTGCGCCCCGGACGTTTTGACCGACAAGTAACAGTTGGCCTACCTGACATTCGTGGACGTGAGCAAATTCTCAAGGTACACATGCGGAAAGTTCCATTAGGTGATAACGTTGAAGCCAGCTTGATCGCACGTGGTACTCCTGGATTCTCCGGTGCTGACTTAGCTAACTTGGTTAATGAAGCCGCACTTTTTGCAGCCCGAACAGGTAAAAAAGTGGTTGCAATGGACGAATTTGATAAAGCTAAAGACAAAATCATGATGGGTTCTGAACGAAAAGGCATGGTTATGTCTGAGGAAGAAAAGACCAATACTGCCTACCATGAAGCAGGTCACGCTATAGTCGGCCGTATGGTACCAGAGCATGATCCAGTGTATAAAGTTTCAATAATACCTCGCGGCAGAGCGTTAGGCGTGACTATGTATCTTCCAGAGCAGGATAGATATAGCCACAGCAAACAACATTTGGAAAGTATGATTTCTAGCTTATTTGGTGGACGTATTGCTGAGACTATTACGTTAGGCGAAGATGGCGTTACAACTGGTGCATCGAATGATATTGAACGTGCAACGGACATCGCTAGAAAAATGGTAACTCAATGGGGATTGTCCTCGAAAATGGGCCCCATGTTATACGCTGAAGAAGAAGGTGAAGTCTTTCTTGGCAATAGCATGTCAAAGTCTAAAAATATGTCCGATGATACAGCGCGAGCAATTGATGCTGAAATTAAATCTATAATCGATCGCAATTATGAACGTGCTGAAAAGATTTTGGTTGAAAATCGTGATGTTTTGGAAACGATGAAAGATTGTTTGATGAAATACGAAACCATCGATGCTAAACAAATTGATGATTTAATGGCAAG
>CAZMDX010000341.1:0-4736 GCA_964564805.1 uncultured Pseudoalteromonas sp.
GCCACACCTCCAGCCAAACGTTTGCCAATCAAAACCTTTGTGCAGCAACGTAATAAAGGATTAATACGTGAAGCCATCATGCGAGAAATTCTGCGTGGTGGACAAGTTTACTTTTTACATAACGAAGTAGACACCATTGAGCGCACTGCTGAAGAAATTGCTGAAATAGTGCCAGAAGCACGGATCGCCATTGGCCACGGTCAGATGCGCGAACGTGATTTAGAGAAGGTCATGTCAGACTTTAATCATCAGCGTTTCAATGTATTATTGTGTACTACGATCATTGAAACAGGTATTGACGTTCCCTCAGCCAATACGATAGTGATGGACAGGGCTGACCATCTTGGTCTTGCCCAGCTTCATCAATTACGTGGCCGCGTTGGACGTTCTCACCATCAAGCTTATGCTTATTTACTCACACCTCACCCGAGGCGTTTAAGCAAAGATGCAGCAAAACGCCTAGATGCTATTTCATCGTTAGAAGAGCTAGGGGCTGGTTTTGCTCTGGCAACACACGATCTAGAAATTCGTGGTGCAGGTGAATTACTAGGTGATGGTCAATCAGGTCAAATCTCCAGTATTGGTTTCACTTTATATATGGACATGTTGGACCAAGCGGTTGAGGCACTTAAAGAAGGTAAAGAACCTTCTTTAGAAGCCGCACTTGCTGAACAAACTGATATTGACCTTCGTTTACCCGCATTGTTTCCCGATGATTATATTCCTGATGTGAATACACGATTGTCCTTATACAAAAAACTAGCGGGCTGCAAAGATGAAAGAGCTGTCAACGAGTTACAAATAGAGCTGATAGATAGATTTGGTTTGTTACCTCAAAGCGCTAAAAATCTCTTAGATATGGCCATGCTTAAAATTAAAGCCAAACAAATTGGTATCTCCAAGATAGAAGGTACAAATAAAGGTGGATTTGTTGAATTCTCACAAAAAACCCAAATTGACCCAAGCTTTATTATAAAGTTGATACAATCACAACCGAGAATTTACAAACTAGATGGCCCACAAAAACTTAAATTTAACGTGCCTACTGAATCAGCCAAAGATAGACTTGAGTTGTTCAATAGTATGCTAACCGAGTTTAGCCAACAATTACGAGTTGCTTAATGACAGATAAAATGATGGCGCATCCTCTAAAAAAAATAGTTTTGGGTGCTTTTTCTGTAAGCTGGTTAATTGCTGCTTTACTCAGTACCAGCGTTTTAACTCAGTCTGTTCATGCGGCTGAGCAAGAATGGTGGTTTGATGTTGAAGTGATTATATTTAAACGTGATGTAGATGCCGGTGATATATCTGAGAAATTCAAACAATCTCTACTTGAGCAACCTACAAGTGACGTTCTAGATTTAATTACACCCTATTTGAATCCCAATTTGAGCTATATGCGGGCGGGATTGCCATATTGTAGAGTTTCAAACCGATTAGCAGTAAAAACTCAATATGAACAAGACTTTACTTTTCCCTTAGCAGTGCCCGAAACAAAAGAGTCATCTGCACCGCTGACAGACAAACAACTAGAACAACAAGCTCAACAATCAGGTCTTCATTTATCTGTTAACTCCGATGAATCAACCGAATACACCATTCAATTTGACGTTGCTTCAACAAATATTAATGCTCAGCCCACCAACACAGTGTCATCAATACAATCAGCCGATACCAGCTCTGATGTCGAGAATATTATCCCTTTTGACTCAGCCCAAAATATTAGTCCCGACTTAGCGTTAGAAACAAACACAGATATACCTGGTGAATTTGATTTAGTTAGACCTCCCATTAAAGTTGAATTTATTGAATGGCAGATACCTAGCGAATTTCTTTGTGCTTACGCAGAACAGATTGACCCATCTTTTGCGTCAATGAATGCTTTGAAAGAAGATGTAACCATCGCTCAATTAGACAATCCGATCAAGCGAGTTCCTGTCACCATTAATGGTATTGAGTGGCAAAAAAAACGTAGCGCATTTTTGTTGCCTACTTCAACGATGTATATGCGCGAACTTTATGAAAAAATTAAAAGTCAACGAGATATCACCCCAATATTGCACCTAAACTGGCGCCAAGAAGTCAAATTTAGTCGAGGTAAAGGCCAAACATTTAGGTTATTTGCAGGTGAAAATTTCGCCCAGAAATTTGATGCTAACGGTTTACTTATTATTGACGACACGGATAGTTTATTTGATAAATTGAATCAACCAACTGATGACTTTTACATACCCAAGCAGGAACTGGCACGTTTAACACCAGAACAACAACAAGATCTATTAACACCTGTTAGTGGGAAAGAGTCAGAAGCAGTTACTGATGACTTATTGACAAGAATTGCCGCTGCTTTAGCAGATGAAACACCAATTAACCTTGACCAAGCTGACGTAAAAGCGAACCAGCAGAACACAATTACTGACTCAGTCACACTCAAAGAACTCTGGCAGTTAGACGGAGGGATAACTGTATATCTTCGTAATATAAATCGTGTACCGTATTTGCACATCGATAGCACTTTGGATTTTAGGCAAGCGATATTTGATCCAGATCAAGTTCAGCAAATAAAAAGTTTACCGACTAGTTTGCCTGACCAAGTTGCAATCATTGTGAACGAACTGCAACAACCAGATTTATTTCAACCAAACTCTCAAAAACCAAACTTTTTACAGAGCGTCAATTTTAATCAGCTCAGACGCGTTATCAGTAAACAAATTCATTATTTTGACCATCCACTATTTGGCATGATTGTGCGACTCAATCGTTATCGATGGCCAGAAGAAGAAAAACAAGAAATAGATGAAAAAGAACTGGAAAACATCAAAATTAACAACATCGCGCTATGAATTGAAGAAATGAATTTATAAGAGCAACCGCTCAAAGTTGACTTTAATTGTATCCATCAGGATTAGGCTACAGATATCACCATAGCAATATTCCTTGATACTAAACCACAAACAGTTAGAAAAAGTAGTTTATCCGCGCTTAATATCAACCACTTTGGCAATCAACACTGTTAGCAAAAAATTAAATAACACAACAACACATGTTGCCTTCATCTTAATCTGGGTAAGTATCAAAGGTATTCCGGGCACCAGCTGAGAGACTTAAACAACACACCTAGATGTTTGACGTGTGGAGGATGCAAAATCGAATAGGTTACTATTTTAATAACTAAGAAAGATTGAGTTGAAGATTTCTATTATTGCCAAGGTAAAATACCTCGGCAATAGAAACCCTATTTAAGATAAAGTCACGTAGCTTACTGCAGTTATAATAAATGCTAAGAATATATTCAACATCAAACCTTCTCTGGCCATGGTTTTGATACTGAATTTATCCATGCCATAAACTATGGCATTGGGGGCGGTAGCAACAGGTAACATAAATGCACAACTAGCACTGATAGCTGCTGGCATCATCATTAAAGCGGGATCAATACCAGCTGCGACACCAGCTGCGGCGAGTATTGGCATCAATAATGTCGCAGTAGCAGTATTTGAAGTGATTTCAGTTAAAAAAGTCACAAATAAGCATATGCACAAAATTAATAAAGGCACAGGCAGGTCAGATAATCCCGTTAAACCGTCTCCCATCAAAGTACTTAGTCCAGAGGCAGAAAATGCTTTTGCTATACAAATACCACCTGCAAATAACAACAACATACCCCAAGGAATGGACACAGCGGTATCCCAATCCAGTAATTTATCTGACTTGAGCTTATTGGTTACTTCACCAAATTTACTATTTTTAACAGGAGGCTTTATTGTTTCCACTTTGTTTCCATTAGGAATAATAAACATCAACACCACCCCGGCTAAAGCAATACTGCTGTCGCCGATACTTGGCATATTCAGCCATACTGTCCAGTAGGGTCTAAACATCCAAGCTAAAGCAACCATAACAAATGTTATCAGTACCCGCTTTTCAGCTGGTTGCCAAGCGCCAGACTTGGGTAAAATGTATTCTTGAGTGCTTTCCAGATTCCGGGTTAACCACCACGCAATAATCGGAATACCAATAACAACTATAGGTACACCTGTTTTCATCCATTCGATAAAACTGATTTCTTTACCTTGAGTCTCAAGATAAACACTCATAAAAATAATATTTGGGGGGGTGCCGACTGGTGTACCAACGCCACCTAAGCTAGCCGCATAAGCAATACCCAGTAACATAGCAATAGTCAGTTTGGGATCTTTTACATGCTGTAAAACTGCCAGCGTAATAGGCAAAAGCATTAAGGTTGTAGCCGAATTAGAAATCCACATACTGAGAATGGCGGCAGTCAACATAAAGCCAAAAACTAAACGTTTAGCACTTTTACCACCGGTAATATTAACTAAATAAAAAGCTAATCGACTATGAACATTGGACTTTTCCAATGCTTTTGAGAGCATAAAAGCGCCCATCAATAACAAAATAATGTGGCTGCCCAGCGCCGATGCTGACTCTTTATGGGTTAACACTCCCACCATAGGAAAACCAAAAAAAGGTATCAGCGACGTAACAGGTATAGGCAATGCTTCAGTCACCCATAACATAGCAGTAAACAACGTTATAGCCGCTGTTGAGGCAATCAAGTGTGGTTGACCAATACTCAACAGCACAATATACAATACCACTGCGCAAACCACAGAAAGTAAAATCAATGTATTTTTAGTTTGCATAAAATTTATCCAATGCTCTACAGGCATGTTGATGTTCGATAGTCTTTTTCAAACTAGAAAAATCTAATC
>CAZMDX010000342.1:0-2001 GCA_964564805.1 uncultured Pseudoalteromonas sp.
CGTCTAACTACGAGTTTCCACTTTACACAAAAGATAATCAACGAGTCATGGTGTTACTTAATGCAACAACACGACGCAATACAAAAGGCGATATTGTGGGTGTTGTTGGGGTGGGTCAAGACATTACCGAGCTGGATAGTTCCCGTGCTGAAATGGAACATAAAGTAACCGAACGTACGCGTGAACTGAATGCCATATTAACCTTAAGCCCCGATGGGTTTGTATTATCGAACGCGGTCCAGAATATTGTGTATGTCAACCCTGCTTTCTTAACCATGATAGGGGGCAAATCCGATGCGTTAATTGGTAAAAGCACGCACGTCTTTAACGAATCAATGGTCAGTTTATTCGAATCTCAGCAGATGAATAATATAAGTTTTATCACCACCGAAGAAACTGAAGAACTTATTTATCTGTCACGTCCGTCTTCACGTATTCTATTTCAAGGATGTGCCCCATGAAACTGAGGTGGATAGAATGATAAGTGAGTTTTTATCCACAGCCGCCCATGAACTGCGCACACCACTAGCCATTATCAATGGGTTTTCTGAATTATTAATGCATCGCGAATACGATAAAGAAGTGTCATACGAAATCATAGAAACCATTCATCGACAGTCACGCAATTTAAAAAAACGACTCGATGAATAACCCGACTTGTTTCGCATTCAAGCAATAGCAGGTAAAGATTTTAATATAGCCAATCAATCCCTTGGAGAGATTGCGAAAACAGTCATGTGTTGAAACCGAAGGGGCATTTAAAGCCTATAAATTCGATGTTCAGTCCTTAGGATATTGGCCAACATTAACGTTTAATAACGAAAAATGCGGCAAACATTTGGAAACTTACTAAGTAATGCTTGTAAATATTCACCTACAAATGAACGCGTTATTTTGGCCTCAAGTGAAAGAGAAAAGAACGGGAATATGTAGTTTGGTGTCAGCATCACTGATAAATGTATGGGTATGACACCTCAACAATTCATTCGTCTTGGAGAGCGGCTTTATCGATCAGATGACTGGGTGTAACAGCTGGTTCAGTGTTGGGAATATCACTGGTTAAAGAGTTAGTGTCTATTCATGGAGGAGAGGTTGAGTTGGTTATCGCTCAAGGAGAAGGAAGTGTCGTTACTTTATGGTTTGGTTAAACACTAAGTCACCTGGTGACACACAGATTAAACTGGCTCTTATAAAGCATCCAAAGGAATGAGGTACTTGAACACTAAAGCAACAGATTAACATGTTGATGTTGATAGGAAGTGCAAATCCATGATGTAGACGATGTTTTACTTCAAGTGTATGCAAATGTTGACGCTAGTTTCTGTAATAAAATATAGGCGCAAGGCCTATGAAATTTCAATAAATTAAGCATAGAGTCAGCGCTATATTAGCCGAGGAGGCTTTCAATGAAAAATATTATTATCATATTCATTCTACTTGCCTATACATGTATGGCTCATGCTGAGTACTCCTTGAACTTTGGCATAGTACCTCAGCAGTCAGCGACTAAACTGGCAAAGCTATGGGGGCCTATTTTCAATCATCTTGAAATAGAAACAGGTATCATAATACGTTTTGAAACCGCCCCTAATATTCCCATTTTCGAACAAAGATTGGCGGCAGGAAAATATGATTTGGCATACATGAACCCTTATCATTACGTCGTCTTCAGTAAAGTGCCTGGATATATAGCTTTGGGAAAGGCTAGTGAGAAAAGTATAAAAGGCATTATGGTGGTGCGCAAAGCAAGTAAGATAAAAAATCTTAATGACTTAAATAATAGTGAGTTAGCATTTCCTGCACCAGCCGCTTTTGCGGCAAGTATACTGACTCGATCGGCGCTTACTCAGCATGGTGTTTTATTTACTGCAAAATATGTGTCATCACACGACTCAGTTTATCGAGCAGTTGCTAAAGGTATTTACCCCGCTGGTGGAGGAGTCATTCGGACTTTTAATAATAGCTCACCAGAAATACGAAAACAGTTAGAGATAATGTGGA